>JBCBZF010000664.1:0-4173 GCA_039815525.1 Bacteroidota bacterium
CAGGGACACAGGGTCGGTTCACCACCTGCAAAGGTGATTTTCTCAAAACCCGCTTTCGCAATCGCTTGCACCACGTTTAAGGCATCCTCTTTCGGCAAGTGTCCTTTGGGCAAGATGGTACGTTTGACATCCTGAAAGGTCGCAAAACAGAAACCGCAGCGCATATTACAGGGTTCCCATAGGTGAAAATTGACTGAAGGAACAGCAGAGATCAAATGTCTAGACATGATAATAGGATTATGTGGCCCAGTTTGACTGGTCCAGATGGATTGTATGAAATGACAATGATTGGGAGATTGGCAGGGCCGAATGCCCCCGCCAATGCTCATTTCAGCTTAGGATTTTCCCTTCCGATTCGGGTTCTTCTGCTTCCCCCGGTTACCCTGGGCTTTGTCATAGTCTTTGTTGGTGCCGGGTGTCCCTTTATTGGGATTTTTGATGTCGGCATCGTGATTTGGCTTCTTTGCCATATTTAATACAAATCATAAGATGATGTTCTACCTTAAAAGCGGAAGCGTAGAACAAAACTCCCAGATGCGGCCGTATCATGTGTACAAGGTAGAGCCACAAAAGGAGCTGATCAACAGGCTGGCGCCGATGATCGAATAGTGGGTCTCAATGATCGAATGTGGGCTCTGAATTGGGCAACTCGAATGCCTTTACTTCCTCCAGACCCACAAATTGACTAAGCTTTTCAAGAAAAAGATCTTTTTTACGGGTTGGCAAAGGAACCTTATGGCCGTTTTCCAAAACGATGGCATAATGATAGTTGGGTTTGTAAATGGTCCCTACATTCTCCCTGGTCACCTTACTGACAAAATTCAAGTTGAGGATATCGGAACGGAAGTCACAAAACGTATTACCGCCTTCAGGTAGTTCTAGCAAAAAGCTTTCGATGGTTTTACGTTTGGCCACAATCGTTTCATTTAACAAATATATTGTCAGATCCTTGCCACTTTTCTCACAAGCAATGATCTCCCGCGGGTCAATCAACTGAATGCCGTTCTCGATCCGTACCACCATCCGGTTTTCTCCAGATGGTATTTGATCCTCCAGATCATCAAAAGCTCTCCATTCCCCGCCACGCTCATCCACATCCATGGATGTCAGGAAGGAATTGGGATGGACCTGATTCCGGATCATCCCCCGGTCAAGGACCACAGTAATGATGATGGTCAGCAAAATCACGAAGAAAAAGGAGAAGAAGTTTTTCATAGCGGTCTGTCATAGAGGAGAGATCATAAGCTAAACATTTTTACAGGATATTGTTAAAAAACTTCTGATGGGAATGGTTCTGCATCGGTCCACAAACCGCTTTACGCGCTTTTTCGAATCATCTTTTTTATAAATATTTCGGTAATTTGGGGAAATCAGGACATTCATACGACGAATCAGGGATACACAGGATAATGAGTCAAAACAACAATGAGGACACACGGGTTAAGATCCCAGCCATATTACACCTTTGCCGACTGGGCTATGAATACATTTCCCTGAAACAGACCAAGTGGGATCCCGCATTCAATATTTTCCCTGATATTTTTTCACAAAGTATTCGGCAGATCAATCCGGGAATCGAAGCCACAGAGGTAGAGAGACAGTATAAAGACATTCACCTGCTGCTGGATTATGAAGATTTAGGGAAAGCTTTTTTCGAAAAGCTGACGGCTCGCTCCGGGCCCAAACTGATTGATTTTCAAAACTTCGACAACAACCAGTTTCATGTTGTCACCGAACTGACATATCAGGCAGGAGATGAAGAATTCCGTCCAGACATCACCATCCTGATCAATGGTATGCCGTTGGTTTTTATTGAAGTCAAAAAGCCTAACAATAAAAAAGGCCTATTGGCAGAGCAGGATCGGATGGAAACCCGCATGCGCAACAGAAAGCTCCGCAAATTTGCGAACATCATCCAGTTCATGATCTTCTCCAATAATATGGAGTACGATGAGAGCAACTCCAGCTTCGTCCAAGGCGCATTTTATGCAGCTTCTTCCTACACCAAACCGGTTTTCAATTTCTTTCGCGAAGAAAAACCCATTGATCTGGGTTCTTTTCTCCAGCCAGAAGATGATGCACTGGAAGATTTTATCCTGAAAGACAACAACTACCTCAGCATCAAAGGCAAACAGGAATTTCTCACCAATACGGACCCTAACCGCCCCACCAATCGCATCTGTACGTCGCTTCTACGCCAGGAACGACTCGCTTTTTTGCTGAACTATGGCCTTGCCTATGTCAAAGAAACCAGCGGGCTGCAAAAACACATCATGCGCTATCCGCAGATGTTTGCGACGCAGGCCATCGCCCGAAAAATCGACGCCGGCCTGAAGAAAGGTATTATCTGGCATACGCAGGGAAGTGGTAAGACAGCCCTGACTTACTTCAATGTCAAATTTCTCACGGAGCACTTTTCCCAAAAGAGCATCATTCCAAAGTTCTACTTCATCGTCGATCGAATCGATCTGCGGGATCAGGCCAAAGGAGAATTTGAGAAACGCGGTCTCAAAGTACATATCGTCAACTCCAAGAAAGAGTTTGCGGAGGATATGCAAAAAACCACCGCCCTCCATAACCAGAGTGGCCAGCCAGAAATCACAGTCTTCAACATTCAAAAATTCAGTGAAGAATCTGAAGCTGCCAGCAAACCAGATTATACCCTTAACATCCAGCGGGTTTTCTTTTTGGACGAAGCCCACCGAAGCTACAATCCCAAAGGAAATTTTCTGGCCAATCTGATCGAATCAGATCCTAAAGCCATCAAAATTGGTCTGACCGGGACGCCCCTGATCAGCAAAGAATATTATTCCAAACATCTCTTTGGCGACTATATCCACAAATATTATTACAATCAGTCCATCGCCGATGGGTATACGCTCCGATTGCTCCGTGAAGAAATCGAAACCAGCTACAAAATCATGCTGGCCAAGGCCCTGGAAGAACTCGAAATCCAGAAAGGCGATCTGCAAAGTCAGGAAGTCTATGCCCATCCCTCTTTTGTCGAACCGATGCTGGACTACATCATTGAAGACTTTGAGAGCTTTCGGATGGCAAAAGATGATGCCGGTCCCGGTGCCATGGTAGTGTGCCATAGCTCTGAACAGGCAACAGCACTCTATCAGTTGTTTCAAAAAAAGTATGCGGAAGCGGTAGCGGAACCCGGAAAAGAGGTATTTGCCAAAGCAGCCGAACCACGTATCAGCTTCCGGCAGCAGCATAAACTTTCTCGCAAAGTCAAACGTGCCGCCCTGGTTCTCCATTCGCACGGCACCAAAGACGAACGAAAACAATGGGCCACCGATTTCAGAGAAGAGAAAATCGACATCCTCTTTGTATATAATATGCTCTTGACCGGCTTTGATGCCAAACGTCTCAAAAAGCTTTATCTGGCCCGTATCGTCAGGCGACACAATCTTTTGCAAACGCTCACCCGCGTCAATCGGCCTTACAAAGAGGAAAAATATGGCTATGTCGTCGATTTTGCCGACATCCGACAGGAGTTTGATGCCACCAATCAGGCCTATTTTGAAGAGTTACAGGAAGAATTGGGAGACGAGATGGAACATTACTCCCAACTCTTCAAACCCAATGAAGAAATCGAGGCCGAAATCGAAGAAATCAAGGATCTTCTTTTTCAATTCGAAATGGATGATACGGAAGTCTTCACCAATCAGATCAATGGCATTGAATCTGCCGCAGAAATGCGTGCCCTGATCAAGGTCCTCGACAATGCCCAGGCCCTGCGCAACATCATTCGGATGAAGCAGGAATACAGCTTCCTGCGCAAACTGGATTTCATCAAACTGGCCCATTTCCTACGCGAAGCCAAAGACCGGCTGAAATACATTCTGCAAAAGGAGGCCCTCGAAAATAAAACCGACAACAGCAATCTGCTCAATCTTGCCCTGGAAGACATCTTCTTTGAATTCAACAAAATCAGCGAAGAAGAACTGGTCCTGGCCGATGAATTTCGGGAGACGCTGCGCAAAACCCGCGAAAGCCTGCAAAACAATTTTGACCAAAAAGATCCGGAATTTGTCAAACTCTATGATGAATTGGAACGCATTTTCAGAGGCCAGAATTTGGGAGAAATGAGTCAGGAAGCGGTCAAAACCAATCTTCACATCCTGCGCAAGATTCAGCAAAAGTCCCGCGCCCTCAATCAGGCCA
>JBCBZF010000581.1:0-4710 GCA_039815525.1 Bacteroidota bacterium
CCGGCATAGATTCCCATGCCATCATAATACTGCCCAAGGGTCACCAATTCACTGCCCAGATAACCGCTTTCTTCGGTTTCCTCGGCACTCAGGACGATTGCACCCGCGCCATCTGCATAGAGGGTGACGGTTTTTTTATCCTTTTCATCCAGATATTTACTCATCGCGTAGGCCCCAATGACCAGGACATGATTATAGCGTTGGTCAGTGCGGATATACTTGGCGGCCACATCCATACCGGTGATGAAGCCAGCGCAGGCGGCATTCAGGTCAAATGTACCGGCATGGCCCGCCTGGAGGCGGTATTGGACCACGGCAGCAGTGGATGGGGTCAAATATTCCGGTGTATCCGTGGCCACAATGATCAGGTCGAGGTCGCGCGGCCGAAGGCCGGCCCGACTCAGTGCTTCCTGTGCGGCGTTGACACACAGATCGGCGGTGGATTCGCTCTCGTCGCACCAGCGACGTTCATATATATCCAAATTTTCCCGCAGCCAGGTATCTACATCCTGCCCCAATAAATCGTTAAAATACTGATTGTCGAGCACCCGCTTGGGTGCATAAATGCCACTGCTTCGAATCACTGCGTTGCGCATACCCCTGTTGTCTTCGCTTGTTCCTTTTTTGACTGCGATTTCCTAATGAAGTTACACAAATTGCAGAGGCTGGGGCAAGCAGAGATCGAAAAAATATCCTTCCCCGCAAGGATTTGAATAGATTGTAGAAGTGGGATGATTTTTTCGCTAAAATCGTATACCATTCGCCTTTGGTTGAAACCCGTTTTGAGGTAACTGAACAGCGAACGTCGCGTCGCAGGCGGGGGCTTGTGTTGGGTAAATGTTTTTCTATGGGAATGCGCGTAACATATTGGGAAATCCCTCCGGAAGGGATGATAAATGCTCTGAAAAGTGATTTCCGAGAACTGCTGGATTGGTACGTTGAGATTGGAAGAGAACAGCCGGCAGACATTGACAAAGACTTGATGAAGCAGATGCAGATGGTTTCCGATCCAGACGATCTCCTGCATCAATGTGACAAAAAATACCTGGATAAACTGATAGATGTCTATGCCGGCGAATATTGTGATTTCAGGCCCGGTCGCATAAAAGAAATTCCTGAGACAAGCTGGATACACATTCGAAACTACATCCGGGACGCAGACTTGATCAGGAAAGCAGTCTCTGCAGAAGTCAACGAATTATGGCAATTCATTCTGAAGGGAAGATCCTTTGTTGATCCCAATCAGGCATATTCTGCGGATGATCACAGCCACTTTTGTTTCCTGGAGGAATCGGAATGTGTTTTTCTGGTAGATGAGTTGCTGGCAAAATTTCACCTGGAAGCCTTCGGTTTACATTCAGGCATCAGCGCATTGGTTGATGCGATCAGAAAGAAAAACGAAGCAGGAATGTTGATTTTAGTCGGTTGATTGAAGCCAGAAGATTCATGGAGCCCTGATTTTTTTTCCAAAAACCTTCACACCTGCCATTGTCTGGGATATAAGTAGTGAAACAAATCATTCACGAAACCCTTTTTGACAATGAAAAAGATTGCGTTTTTATCCTTTCTGTTATCATTTGGCCTTGCACAGTTTTCCCTTGCAAAGCCACCTAAAGTACATGTCGTAACCTTCCGGGCTGATTGGTGTCCGGTAACCAATGCTCATGAAGCAAGATTCATTGAGGAGATCACGGCTTTCTACAAAGGAAAAGCAGAGGTTTCCTTTGTTACCCATGATCTGACTGATCCCAAACGAAGCGAGAAGTCTGCTGCCAGCCTGAAAAGGCTTGGCCTTGAGCAAGCGCTATCCGGTCAGGTGTACACGGGAGTTGCTTATATCGTCGATGACATGAACAAAGATTTTATGGGGAAGATCAGCATTGCTGAACAGAGCTATAAAATCCGTGATTTTATCCAGAATCGGATTCAGGGAAAAGCACCAGCGATTCAGCCTGATAAAGGAAGAGTCTGGTATCTGGCGATTCAGTATGTAGCGGAAAATGGTCAGCCCAAACTGGACAAATTCAATCGGCTGGCCCAGCCATTCTTTGAAAGATATGGATTCAAAGCTGAAGGCGCGATGAAACCGGTACAGTTGTATGCTTTGGTTACAGGCGAGAACAACAGCATGAAGGTGCCCGACAATGTGGTGATATTCTCAGCGCCTGATGCCCTGGCTTTGTCCCGTCTCGCAGCGGATCCTGAATATCAGAAGATCACGCCGATCCGTCTGGAAGCATTGAACGATTTTATCTTCATAGAAACGCAAAAATTGTTTTGACAATCCCTGATATTTCACTCTACAAGATAAAAACCATTGTCGCAGCGAGGCGTCAGCCACCTGAGCAATCAGATCTGGTGCAAGATTTTCTGTGATGTACCTGAGCCGTTTGCGCTCAGCCCTAAGGAATAGAAATGATGTAATTTGGCAGGGAAGGATGGACTATCTTCCCTGCTGTTTTTGACTGTGAAAAAGATGAAGCATGTATTTTCATTATCTGGCCAATATGATGATCAGGCAGATGAACAATTGGTGGCGCTTGCACTGAAAGGAGATCGAAAGAGCCTGAATCAATTGGTGATGAATAACCAGGACTACATTTTCAATATCGCCCTGAAAATGTTGAATGTAGTGGAGGAAGCAGAGGATGCAACTCAGGAAATTCTGATCAAGGTGATCACCAAACTTTCTCAGTATCAACCAGAAAAGGCGCGCTTTCGGACCTGGTTGTACCGGATCGTCTTCAATCATGTGTTGAAGATGAAACAGAGTAGGCACGAAAAGCACAATGTGAACTTTGAAAAGTTCTTTGGGTTTATGGATTCGGTACCTGATGTGGAGATTCCTACGGAAGAACTGGAAATCATGGGTGTATCGATCAAGGAAGCCCGCATTGCCTGTACAGCTGGGATGTTGATGTGTCTTGATCGGACCCAGCGACTGACCTATATCATTGGAGAGGTCTTTCGGATTGACCATAAGCTTGCCGGAGAGATATTTGAAATCAGTCCGGCAAATTTTCGGAAAAGACTGTCCCTGGCCCGAAAAGATTTACACCAATGGATGCATCGCAAGTGTGGACTGGTAAATACGAACAATCCCTGCCGTTGCCGGAAAAAGACCCGGAAATTCATCGAGATGGGGATTGTCAATCCTGAGAACCTAAAATGGCAGTCCAACTTTTCCCAACAGATTTTTACGCAAATGGAGGAAAAACTGGAAGTGATCAGCCTGGAAGCAGATCAGATATATGCCCGCTTTTATCAGGAAGATCCATTCAAAGTGAGTCTGAAAGCCAAAGAGGTGCTGGATGTCATCAGCCAATCAGAGTTTATGGAATTGTCTCCTGAGAACTTTTGGCGTGCTGTTGGAGAAGATAGGTTGGCCGAAAACGAATAGTCAAAATGGCGAAAGGCTGGGTTTTCGCATAAGCTCGCTTCTACGCCCAAACCGTCAAAGGACGGTCTACTCCATAATAACCCACAAAGCAGGAAGCCGCAGTCCGCATCCCCCCGCTGGCGGCCCGTACGCTATGTACACAGCTTGAACGAAAGAGAATCAGCTCTCCCGTTTGGGGTTGAAGTACAAGGGGTTGACTGGGTAGTTTCGTACGATCAATGAAATCGTAGGTACCATTGTACAAGCTGGGTAATTCTGCCTCCGTTGGTTCATAATCCCAAATCTCTAATTCGCCTCCATTTTGCGGAACATTCAAATACAGGTTTGCAGCCAGTTGAGCACCCATCCCGGCATATGAATGGCAGTCTGGCAAATCCTTGAGGAGTGTGTCTGTATGAGGGGGCAGGCCGCCATTGGATGCTGCTTCAAAGGTTCTGATGATCCCGGGATTCATCGGCCGTCCTGACAATTGCTCGACTTGACAACCCGATGTCCAGATCTTATCAAGACTTTCCTGGATAGCAGAAAGTGGATTACCGCGCTGTCCAAGAATTTGATCAATCAATGAAACGCAACTTTGTGCCATACGGAGATAGGCTTCCAGTTTATCAGGTTGATGTTCTGTCTCGAATAATGTCATCCCAATGCGGTTGACGGGTACGTCGTCAGCATTTGAGTAGCGCCCCAGGGCGCTTGAATTCTCGAGGATATTGGCCCATTCCCGGCAAGTTTTGGGTGTGATGAAAGGGGAAATGCGCAGGGCCAGAAGCTCTCCGTCTAAGAGGCGCATGAGATCCCGCGTGCGCAGCTGTGTTTGCTCAAGAGGCAAAAGCGGCTGCTTCCGGCTCTCTTTGTCCGGCGTCTGTTTCATGGGGCTTGTGTTTTGAAGAGTATACTGTGCTGTAGGGATCTTGTTTCTAAGGTCAGCCAGGGAAAAGGAGGTACGCAAACCGGATCAACAGGAAAATATCAATGAAATGTAATCTTTTACATAAGCAAGAATCTTCAGGCTTCGCATGCTACCAAAAGTCCATCAATGATGCTTTTGACTTCGTGAATGACGGGCATTGAGAAATGAATGGGAGAATATAAGTGACCAGGTCAAGTGCATCAGGCGCGAGTTTGAGAAATATCACGGTCTTAGCAGAGGGCTCTCAGGGGCATTACCATCCATAAAAGCCTTTGGGGACGACACCTTCTAACCGCAAATACACAATACTCTGGCCCCGGTGGTGAATGATATGATTTTCGAGGGCATAGATCAATCGCCAGATAGAAATGCTGTCCCTGCAAAATCACAAAGCATGAAG
>JBCBZF010000609.1:0-4498 GCA_039815525.1 Bacteroidota bacterium
AAGATTCTTTAAAGACCTAGAACGGCTGCAAATTTTCAGATATGCACGTGGGTTCTCAATCGAGCTGAGATCCTTCCGGAGAAGACGCTCACGAAACGCCACAAAGACTTCTTGCGCAATATCTTCAGACTGGCTTGAGTTCTTGAGAATCCGGTAGCATTGGGATTTCACCATCTGGATATGGCGGTTGTATAATACACCGAAAGCATTGTTTCCCAAATGGGACATTGGACCTGACAGATAAACTCGGATCAATGTCAAATCATCCAATGTTGCGAATTTTTTTGATCCTTCATTTTTCATGTTAAACAGTTGGTGTTCAGGAAAGCACGTTTTAAAACCGCTCTCCAGGGGTTGATTTTTTGTGTAAATGCAGTATCTGTTGTCATTTATATGACTGAAAGCCAGTCGTACGCTTTGACAAAAAGTCGGTATCTATCCCACAATCAAAAGATCATGGCACCATATCCAGGTCTACACGCTTCCTGAAATCCGTCAATGGAGTTCCATACCAGGGTGAAGGCACAGATGTTCCACCACCAATTCGTTAATTGGTGTGATAAGTTAGATTTTCAGCTTCGTGAAGATCCGCCTGCTGGCTTCCCTGATCAGATCATCAGAGAAACAGCATCAGTACTTGGTTCAGAGAGAAAGCTTGCGCCCGCTCTGTCAGTAAGAAAAGCAAAGGGGAAAATTGTTAGTTTTTTTGGGGAAGTAAGGCTGCGATAATGATTTGTTTGTGGATTATGTGTAGCAAAGTAACTGTCCTTTTCACGGCTTAGTATTCAAGTGGCTCAAAATCCAGGTTTACATTGAATCCACCTATCCGATTTCAGGTCAGTTTTTCCTTGAGTAAAAATCGCGACACACCCGGATATGCGGACCCGGCCATGTCACTTAAATCTTCGTCAAGGAACGGTTTTCATTAGGGCTGTACATAAGAGAATCCCAATTGGCATTCTGATTCATATACGATCCCAGGCTCAACAACGAGCTTGTCTTTTAACATAATGGTGTGTCTGAAAAGGAGAACCAAACCTGTGCCAAAACAATCATTCGAACAATCATAGTGCTTTCCAGTCTCCAATCGCCATTTTCTTGTCAGCAGGAAAATACATTTTTCTCAAAATGAGAAAAATGATTCCCGTTTTTGGAAAATCCCGTAAAGGGGATTGATAAATATTGTATTCATTTATGGGAAATCCAGCGGTCAAACCGAGCACAGTCCGGCACCTACATTTTCCCTATCTTTACGCCATGCGATTTCAGGATTTGATCGGACAGGAAGAAGCCGTTGCCAGAGTGCAAGACGCTGTCGCCAACAATCGTTTGGCGCACGCGCTGATGATTACCGGGCCTTCCGGCGTAGGCAAACTGGCTTTTGCACAGTCGATTGCCCAATACGTCAATTGTCTCAATCCCAAAGACGGAGACTCCTGCGGTCGCTGCGCGAGCTGTATCAAGATCAGTAAGCTGATCCATCCGGATATGCGCTATGTGTTGCCCATCATCTCCAAAACTGAGGGGGGCAAGCGGTACCTGACCGGTGATTATTTTGACCGGTATCGCGAAGCTTATGAGGAAGATCCCTATGTCAGTTTCTCCCAGTGGCAACGGGCATTGGGTGGAGAAAGCAAACAACTGTTCATCTCCGTCCATGAAATCCGGGATCTGAAGCGCAACATTTATCTGAAAGCATTTGAGGCCAAGTACAAAGTCATCCTGGTTTGGCAAGCTGAATTGATCAATACTGAAGGGGCCAATGCCTTCCTCAAGCTGTTGGAAGAGCCGCCGGACCGGACCATGATCATTATGACCTGTTCGGACCCCAGTCGATTGTTGACCACCATCAATTCACGCTGTCAGCGCATTGCAGTCGGGCGGATTCCCACAGAAAAAGTCCAGCACTATCTGGTTGACCGCCTGGATGTAGCAAGCGAGCAAGCAGAAGAAGCGGCAGCTATTTCGGAAGGCAGCATCGGCAATGCCAAAGAATCTTTGACTGACAGTGCCGCGGCCATTAGTGAAACTTATGCTGAATGGCTACGGGCCGCCTATCTGGGAGATTATTCTAAGATCCAGGCGCAAGTCGAAAAGGTGTACAAAGAGAATAAGGAGTTTCAAAAGCTCTTTCTCCAAATCTCCATCAAGAAAATGCGGGATTCGATGCTCTACCATCTCCAGCTCCCGCAATTGGCACTGGCGACGCAGAAGGAAAAAGCTTTTCAGGAAAAGTTCTCCAAAATCATCACTGCTGATAAGGTAGACCGCATCACCCGGGAGATGGACCAATGCCGCCGCCAAATCGCTGGCAATGCCAATTCACAAATGGTCTTTACGGCGCTTTCCTTGCGGATGCACAGCATTTTGCGGGGGTGATCACAGCCTAGTTTCCTGAACCGATGTTGAACGCAAGTTTGGCATTGTGCTCGGTGCAGCGTTCAGAACCGTTGTTCAGAATGAAGCTTAAGATCCTGAATGCCCTTCCTTGCTTCGCTGCGGACGCGCTTCAGGAAACGAATTGAGCCCCCACTTAGATTTTCCGCCAAATTGCTTTTGCGTGCGCGCAAAATCTCCGAACTTACCATCATCAACCAGACGCTATGTTTTCCAAACGCACCATTGTACCCTGGATCATGGTCCTCGCACTTTCAGGCTTCGTCTATGGTCTGACCTGGCGAGCCGAAAATCGAACGCCCCCCGAGCCAGCCTACGATTTCTATGACACCGCAGTGGTTCATGTGCACATTCTCGGTTCGGTTGAGCGCCATGATGTATATGGCCGCTTCAATAATGTTCTGGAAGGAGAACGCAAACTGATCAAAGCCAGCGAGCAGGCTGAAGGTATCTACAGACTGGTCTTTCAGGTGAACAGTCCCCGACCGGCTACGCTCTTCGTCAATGACGAGGTGACGGAAGTATTCCTCCAACCGGGTGATACATCTCTTCAGGTCAATATGTTTGTGGCCCCAATTAGCTACAGCATTGATTCCTTGTCGTTTTCAGGTAAGATGGCGCCAATCTGTGATTATCTGGCAGAAAAACAAACACGCTTTGGGCAGGTTGAAATGCACCGGGTCCGCAACATCATGGACTCTGAAGACTTTGCCGGTTACGCTGCAAAGTTGGACTCTACTGCCGCTCAGGAATTGGCATTTCTGGCCGAGCGGGAGATTCAACCAGATTTTCCGGATTGGTTTGCAGACTACGAGCGTAATGACATTTTGTACCAAAAGGCCTATCTCAAACTTTCTCGCTCATACAATCGGGACGTACCACAGGAATTACTGGATGATTTACCATTGAACAATCAGGCGGCAGTTTTTTCTTACTATTACTTCCTCTATGTCAAATCCTTTCTGAGCAATCTCGCCCACCAATCAGTACAAGAAGCAGAGTATCCCAAGGCTTTGATTCGCCAAATTCAATTGGCTGACAGCCTACTTGACAGGGAAGCACATGACATTTATCTCACCCGCCTGCTCTTTGACAATCTTGAACGGGGCGCCGTCAATCCTACCCGTCAATTGCTGAACAAATACGAAGACAGTTTTTTCAGTAAAAAATATGAACGCTTCCTCCGCATGCAGATCAAATTGAAGCGGGAAGTCAATCAAGCCGATGCCTGATCGGATGCAGTACCAGGCTTTGTATCAGCGATTGGCGACCTTTCTGCCAGAGACGGAAGCCGATATGCACACCCGTATCCTGCTGGAAGCAGGACAAGGTAAATCTCCAGACTGGTTTGAACGCTGCCTTAACCGACTCAAAGCCACAGAACCCATCCAATATATTCTCGGCGAAACAGATTTTTACGGGAGACATTTTGTGGTCAATCCATCAGTGCTCATTCCCCGTCAGGAGACAGAAGAATTGATGGTTTGGGCGCGGGATGAAGTGCCTAAAAAGACTCCACATCGACCCATTCAGGCCCTTGACATCGGGACGGGAAGCGGTTGCATCCCCGTCAGTTTGTGGTTGGAGTGGCAGGAGAAAGGCATCCCATCAACATGGACTGGATTGGATGTGAGCGAAGCGGCCTTGCAAATGGCCCGTCAAAATGCTGTCAGTTTACAGGCAGAGGTTTTGTTTCAGGTCACAGACATCACCACCGCCGTAGCCGACGATTTTTCGGGACTGGATCTCATCATCAGCAATCCACCTTATGTGCCGCCGGAGGAATTGGCGGACATGCAATTGCACGTCAGGAATCACGAACCACATCTGGCTTTGTTCACGCCGCATAACGACCCGCTTTATTTCTTTCGCATCATTGGACAGCTGGGAAAAAGCTGGCTCAAGCCCGGTGGGCTGTTGTTTTTCGAGGGGCATCTGGATCACATGCAAGCAGTAGCGGACATGCTCACTGCCGCAGGCTGGCAGGAGGTGATGCTACGCAAGGATCTGAATGGCCGTGATCGGATGATCAGGGCGATGAATGGGTGATTGTGAAACTTGATGTTTGTTGTTTCAGCATCGGACGCGGTCCGATGCTACG
>JBCBZF010001221.1:0-1950 GCA_039815525.1 Bacteroidota bacterium
AGATTCGCAAGCTGTGGCTTTGGGATACTGACATCGTAAAATGTCAAAAGCGCCCGCATACAAGCTGTGATGATGGCACTGGAACCCGCCAGACCCAGATGTGCAGGAATATCTGAACGATACCGGATGGTGAAATTGCGCTCGTGCAAGGTTCGTTTGTGTTGCTGGCAGTATTCGTAAAATTTGCGAATGGAGGCTTTCAGTAAGCGAATGCCACCGTAGTATCCATAAAGACGCACATTTTCAACCAGAGAACCAACGGATTCAAAGACCAATTGATCACGCTGTTGAGGGAGAATCGCCAATTCAGGAGTCTCATATAATTGCACCTGAGCCTTGAAATTGCGAAAGGTAAAGGCAATGGTCCGTCCAAAATACCCATCTGACGGATTGCCGATTAATGCGGCACGAGGATACGCCTCAGTCTGAATGATCATGTGTGTGGTATTTCAATTAAATCTGATCGGTGAATTTGGGTTTCTTTAACAATCAGTGGAAGAATAACATTTATTTAACACATTTTGTGAAGGCTGATTGCGTGAAAATATGGATCTTTAGAATGTAGAATAAAGATGTGAATCGTCTGATTAGAGGAGGGTATAGTAGAAGAAGGCTGTCTTTATTCCAAAAAGAAGAGTAGTAGTTTATTTCATAGTAATAGTAGTTGTTAGTAAGTTCGGGAGCATTGCCAGATGCTCCCCTTCTTTTTTCCACAAAACGGAAAAGTCCTGCATGGCAAAATTCAGCTTCAAGATGTATCTTCATCGCCAAATCATGCTGTAAGCTTCTTAACACAAACTTAATGTGCCATCAATGTATGGGAAACATGCAAACATGATTTTTGGAACATACACTTTGCAAAGATTGACCTAGACCTGCAATTCCATGGATTCCTCCATTCTTTTTATGTACCTGGGTTTCGCATTGGCGGCCTACTCTGTAGTTGGTAATGATGTAATCCAAACGCTGGGTACCTTTCTCAGCTCCAACGAAGACAAAAAGTGGTATGTGCTCTGGCTGTATGCCGGCGGCATTCTGGCAGCAGTATTGATTTATGGCTTCATTGCCTATGACGGAGACGTTTCCTACAACCGTCTGATTGGGGCTGGACCGGATACTGATTATACCGCAGCCAATCCGCGCTATCCTTTACCAGATCCCATGCCGTGGTATTTTGTCCTGCCACCTTTGGTTCTGCTGTTTATCACCCGCTTTGGGATTCCGGTCAGTACCACTTTCCTGATCCTGACCTTCTTTGCGCCCAAAGAATTGTTCCCGATGGTAACAAAGTCCCTCCTGGGGTATGTGGTCGCTTTTGGGGCTGCCATTGCTTTGTATCTCGGCATTTCAAAAGCAATTGAATGGAAATTCCACCAAACAGAGCTGAAACAGGGAACAAAGGAACGTGCATATTGGACGGCAGCCCAATGGGTATCGACCGGCTTCCTCTGGACGCAGTGGCTGAGTCAGGATTTTGCCAATATCTATGCGTATCTGCCACGTAAGCTTGAAATTCCCGAGCTGGCAATTTCCTTGGTGATCATCCTGGGGATGCTGGCGTATATTTTTTACCAGCGTGGAGGTGCGATTCAAGGCATTGTTCGCTCAAAAACCAATACCACCGACATTCGTTCTGCGACCATCATTGACTTTTCCTACGGGATCATCCTGTACTTTTTCAAAGACCTGAGCAGCATCCCAATGAGTACTACCTGGGTATTCATCGGCTTACTCGCTGGCCGAGAAATCGCATTGCGGTACCGTTTTGATCAGAAAGTCGAAAAAGGTACTCTCAAAATGGTGGCCATGGACTTTGGAAAAGCAACGCTTGGCCTCGTGGTGAGTGTCATTCTGGTCTATCTGATTAAGATTCTGGAAACGGTATAGCCGCTTCTAAAGTGGAGATTCCTCTCTTTTAGCCGAGGCTGAAAGAGAGGAATTTTTTGTAAT
>JBCBZF010000624.1:0-4412 GCA_039815525.1 Bacteroidota bacterium
CCGTCCATGGCAAGCTGGAACCCAAAGAAAGCCGTTCCATAGCGGGACTGCGCCACAAGTTTCTGACTCTGTAGCCAACTCCCATCTCCTTGTTTTTGATAGACATATACCGCCCCCGCATTGAAGATTCTGCTTTGACTCGTATCACCATGACTATGAAAGGGAGCCGCGATCATCATGTGATCGTCCGTAAAATCAATGGCTCCCCCAAATTGATCGGATGGTTCCTGCTTGGTATCATTCGCCAGAAATCTTTCTGAAAACTGCCAAAGCTGCGCGGAAGTCGACAAGTGGATCAGCATGATTCCAAAGATTAAGATCATGCGGTTAAGGTTGAGTGGGTTCATATCATTCGTGTTTAAGAAAGTTTGTGGTAAAAGATTCGTGTTGATTGGTCAGTCTTAGCAGGTAGAGGCCATTGGGAATATTTCTCACCGATAGCGGGAGATGTGTATCAGACAGCTTAGGAATGCGCATCATCTGCCTGCCTTTCAGATCAAGGATTTCGAGCTGCCAATTGGCAGATTGCAGATCTATACCCTTGAGGTGTAAAGTATGGGGGGTCGGATTCGGATAGACAGATACAGGCACGTGATTCTCTGTATCTTTTTCAATACTGACGGCAGACTGATAGCCCATTAAGAAAGAATCAGCCGAAGCGGAATTCAAGGCCGAGGCATAGCGTAGCCAATAGGTTTTCCCACTGTCCAGGTCTACAAATTCCCCTTCCCCAATCAGGCACGCAATTTCTGCCCCATTACAACTGTCCATCAAACTGATATGGTGAGCATTGTTGGATTCGGAGATTTGGATGTTCCCGTTTCCCGGCATCGTAAACCAATACCATAGATCGAGGTTGTCAAGGCTGCCATTGTCGCAGCTGGCATCCAGGCTTTCACTTGCGTCGCGGGGATCGGCCAAAATGTATTGCAATGAATCAGGCTGGGTAATTTCGAAAGCAGACTGACATTCATCATTGTCGGCATACGGAAATGCCTCAATGCTAAACTCATCCGGATTGGCACTGCCAGCTAAAGCCGCATAGCGCAGCAGATATTGATGTCCGCTGTCCAGCTGGTAAAAGGCTCCATTGCCCAACAAACAGCCCAATTCTGCCCCCCCACAGGAATCAAACAGGACGATTCTATTGACTCCGAATACGCCTTTTGCTACGATTTTTCCATCAAATGGCATGTCCAACCGATACCAAAGGTCCAAATGGGTTTTACTGGGGTCTTCACAATTCGCATTCAGGCTTTCGGTTGCTTCGCGTGTATCAAGTGAGATCAATGTAAGGCTGTTCAGCAATCCCAGATCAATGGCATCGATACATTCATCATTGGTGGTAAAAGGGAATGCCTGTATGAAAAAATCGTCTGGATTCGCCTGTAGTTCAACTGCTGCGTATCTCAGCCAATAAGTATTTCCCCCTATCAATCCATAAAAAAAACCACCACCTGACAGGCAATCCAATTCATTTCCGCCACAAGAATCATAAAGGCTGACTTTATTGACCCCAAATACCCCGCTTACCTCCAGTTGTCCGGAGAATGGCATGGTAAAGGAGTACCAAAGATCGAGGTTCTCATTCGCAGCCGTTTCACAAGACGCATCCAGACTTTCGGCTGCGCCTCTGGTGTCCAGAGCGATTTGCTGTTGGATGGAAATTTGGCTGATTTGGATCGCATCTGGGCAGCTATCATTCACTGGAGGTGCAAAAGCCTGAATGCTCCATTGAATTGGGGCTGCATGCAGATTGCCGGAACCAATCCGAAGGAAATATGTCTGCCCACCGCTCAGAGATTCGATGAAACCAGTACCCACCAGACAGGCAAGTTCGGTACCCCCGCATTGATCAAACAATCCGGTTTTGAAAACGACACTCAATCCGCTCAACTTGATTTTCCCATCAAAAGGCATCACAAACTGATACCAAAGGTCATAATGATCCGTGCTTCCACTTTCACAGCTCAACAGGATACTCTGATTGGCACCGCGGTTATCAGATTGAATGGCTTGAGCAGTACTTTGCACCGAAATGGGGAGAGCCGCAGCACAGGCATCATTGACAGGTTTGGGAAAGGCCTGAATGGTAAAGTTGTCAGCTCCGGCAAATTGGCTAGAATTGGCAAATCGTAATAGATAAACACTACCACTATCGAGATTCACATGATAAGCTTGCCCTGAAGCACAACTGATTTCCAAACCGCCGCAGCTTGCGTACACGACCGTTTTGTCAACCACCGATAAGCCAGTGATTCTGACTTGCCCATCAAACGGCATCACAAATTGATACCAGAGATCGAGGTTGTCATTCAGCACATTTTCACAACTGGCAACCAGATCCTGGTTGGCCCCCCGCGTATCAAGGCTGATTGCCTGAGCATTGGTCAGGTTGGGAATCAGAATTGCGTTGTTACAGGAATCATTGGGCGGAGGTGCAAAAGCCTGGATACTGAAATTATCCGTCAGCAAGCCTGTTGAGACCGCCGCATATCGCAGGAAGTAGGTGTTTCCGCCCAATAAAGTGGCGACTGAACCATTGCCTGACTGACAATAGACTTCAGTACCGCCACAAGCAGAAAACAGACTGATTCGATTGGCACCAGATACACCAGTTATACGCAATCTGCCATCAAATGGCATGGCAAAGGAAAACCATAGGTCGAGATTCTGATTGCTAGCCGTTTCACAGCTGGCATCCAGGCTTTCGGTCGCAGTATTCAGGTCAATGTTCAGATTTTGCAGATTCAGCAGGGTCCCCAAATCTGTGGCATTGCTGCACACATCATTGACAGGTTGAGAATAAGCAGAAACCCAAAACAGGATGAAGAAAAAAAGAGTGGGCGTTTTCATCTACTGTTGGTTTGATGAAAACAAATAGCCATTTCACAAGGCGGCAATCATCACCCCATTGGGTGATTTCAGGCTGGATGCGGGAATTGCATACGAATACTGGTACCGTCTTCGGAGGATACATCCAATTTCCCAGCCATTTTTTGCACAAAAGACCGAATCAGCTTAAAGCCCAGCGAGGCACTTTGCTCCATGGAAAAACCATTGGGTAAACCGGCACCATTGTCCCGCACCTCTACTGCGAGTTCCTCTTCTTTTTGCTCAATCACAATGTCTATCTGGCCTGCCTCATTCTGAGAGAAAGCATGTTTCAGTGAATTGCTGATCAACTCATTCAGAATGAGACCGAGTGGAATCAATATATCCACATCCAGAGAAATGGGGGCAATTTGATGGACCAATTTTACTTTTTGATCCAATTGATAAGACTGCAATAAATTTCCACTAAGCTTCTGAATGTAATCTGGCAAATCCACATTCATGAGACTTTCCTGCTGGTACAGATTCTGATGGATCAAGGCCATGGCTTTGACCCGATTTCTTCCTTCTTCCAGCGCTTCCAGCGCGGTTTCATCTTCAATTGAACGCGATTGTAAACCCAAAAGAGATGATACGACCTGTAAATTGTTTTTGACACGGTGATGAATTTCCTGTAGCAGCATTTCCCGTTCTTCCAGAGACTGTTCGATGGTGGCTTTTTGCTGTGAAAGCAATTGATTGGCGGCAAGTTTATTGCGATACCCTCGCCAGAGAAGAAGCAAAATCAATCCGACTGCCAGCAGTCCCAACAGACTTGCGTTACGAAAGAACTTTTGTTGTTTCACCTCCGTTTGTAAGACATTTTCCTGCTGGATGCGGGCAAACTCCAAACGTTCTTTTTCCTGATCAAACCGGAATTGCATTTCCATTTGGGTGGTCTGGCGCGTCTGTTCTTCATTCGACAGGCTATCAGACAATGCCCAGTATTTCCTTTCCGTTACCAATGCACTCTGATACTGGCCGGCTTTCTCATAGATACGGGAAAGGTTCTTCAGAATATCCTGGGTCGATTTCCGCGCTTTGATTTGATATGATTTTGTGAGTTGTTTTTCAAATAGACGGATCGCCGCCTGATATTTCCCCTCCCGTCCCAAAACCGATGCCATCCCAATCTCAGCAACCAGCATTCGGCTTTCACTTTGTATCTCCTCCCCCAATCGCCTGGATCTCGCAAAGAAGCTTCTTGCTTTCTCAAGCTTTCCTTGTTTGCTATATAAACTACCGAGGTTCAAGAGGCTGATCGACTGGTCATATTTATGGTCCAATTTCTCGAAAATCTCAAGTCCTTTCAGATAGTACTCCTCAGCACGTATGCTATCCTTCAGCCGTAAATGGGCCAGGCCAAGGTTGCCATAAGCCCTTCCCAAAGTAGATTGATGATAGGCCTGGGGATGCCGCTGTAGATACGGTAGAATCTGTTGAAAGTATTCCCTTGCTGGCTCGAGTTCATTCATATCAAGGTATGAAGAACCAATGTTCATATCGCATTTAACCGCACCAAGACTGTCCCCCAAATC
>JBCBZF010000320.1:0-6707 GCA_039815525.1 Bacteroidota bacterium
CAGGTAAGGACCTAGCACCTTCAGTGATCTTGAAATTCTTACTTTATGTAACTCCTACACTTATTCCGCTTATACTTCCTCTTACTGTGCTGTTGGCCTCAATAATGGTGTTCGGCCAATTTGCTGAGAATTATGAATTTGCTGCTATGAAGTCTATATGTTTGTTGATTTGCAGGGGAGCGTCCCGGATAAGCAGACCTTTGCAAGCCAATATTTGGAAGGCATTGATCAACTCTATTTCCGGGTCCGGGTAGACATTAGTGGAAATGGTGCCTGGGACTATGTGCCCGGCTATGCGCAAATTGAGGACTACGGTGTCATCAATGGGAGCGGGAATACTGTAGGATGGATTAAGCTGAAAAATGTTGGGATTAAAGATGATAATAAAGGTGAAAAAGTGCATCCAATTGCCAAGGCAAGTTGGAACTACTGCCGCCTGAATACACCACGTCTGATTTACAATCCTGCGCAAAGCAGCAATGAAGGGGAGTCCGGTATTTTGAATATGGTCGGCTTCATTTCTGATGTGAAGTCCATATTTGTAGGAATCAATAAAGTGATTCGGAAAAGGGGCTTTGGTAAAAAGACCGAACCAGGTAAGTCGTGGATTCGCTTGAACAATCCGGATGGTAAGAAGCACGGAGGGGATCTGCGGGTCAAACAAATTACACTTTCTGACAGCTGGGATGATATGGTAAGCGGGGGAGAAGCTGCTACCTATGGACAAACATATGAGTATGTGACCGAAGATCCCTCTGGAAATGAAATTAGCAGTGGTGTAGCTGCATATGAGCCAATTATCGGAGGTGATGAAAATCCATTCCGTCAGCCAAAATTCTTTAAAGAAAGTAATCTGCTGGCTCCTGATAATGAACATTATGTAGAGTATCCGATGGGAGAAAGCTTTTTCCCTGGCCCAACTGTTGTGTACAGTAAAGTGAAGATTCGGGAACTCGGTCAGGCAAATGTGACCCGGAATGCGACTGGTGAAGCGGTGCATGAATTTTACACTGCGAAAGACTTTCCCACGATCACGGAGTATACCAAGCTGGAAGCAAAACACAAAAAGCCAAACTTCATCCTGAACTTCTTCAAAATTGGTAGCAAGGAGTACATGACTGCCAGTCAGGGATATGTCATTAAGCTGAATGACATGCACGGTAAGGAAAAAGCTAGTTGGATATATGCGGAAGGTAAAGATCAACCAATCTCTGGTATGGAATATTTTTACCATACCAAATCTTCTTACAGTGCACAATTTCCCAACGAACTGGACAATGATAATCTGGATGTCATTTTCCCGGATGGGAACATTGACCAGAATGCAACCATCGGTAAGGATATCGAAATGGTGATTGACCAACGGGAGCAATTAACAGAAACCGCTGGTTTTACAACACGTGGAAATGTAGATGGGTTTCTCGCCTTCATTTTCCCCATCATTATTCCAACCATCTGGCCGCAACCAGTCTCAGAGAAAAATCGATTTCGTTCGATTACAGCGACAAAAGTCGTCCATACATACGGAGTCCTGGAAAAAACGGTGGTCCATGATGCTTCTGCAAGGGTTGAAAACCAGAACCTACTATACGATGGAACCACCGGAGATGTCGTGCTGGCTGCAACAGAAAATGAGTTTGAAGATCCAATCTATCATTTTACCTATCCTGCTCACTGGGTGTACGAAGGAATGGGGCTGGCAACGGAAAACCTAGGGGGAACCTGGAGCAATATTTCTCTCAACCTCTTGAATCAGCAGAATCCTGGGGTTTTGCAGAGTGGGGATGAACTGATTTTGACAGATGCCAGCGGTACAACCAAGGCCTGGGTATTTGCTGGTGCATTTGCGATTGATCAGGATGGGAATTCTATCGCAGCCAATGACACGTACACAAGAATCGAAATCGTGAGATCCGGTCGGCGGAATCAGATGGACATGGAGGTCGGCCATCTCAGTTCAAAAGTTAGCCCAGTGGCCACTGGCTTTTCAAGTCCTCAAGGCGTACTGGATGCTGAAGCTGCAAGATTCAGCGATAATTGGAACGCATTCTGCGGCGAATTGGATCCATGCGAGGAAGTTGTATGTGAATGTGATGAAAGTCCACATGTTCAGACCTTGCTGGCGATGTTGAATGCATTGGCTGAGAATGGAGACTTCAACAGCTATAATGGCACTGCAATTCAGGTCCCAGGCGGTTGTAATCCTTCTACATTTCCGACCATACCCGTTAGCCCGCAGCCCTGGATGCCTTCCGGTACTTGTTTCACACAAGCGGCCGTAGAAATTGTTAATTCCTGTGGGGCCAATTGTACCATTAACCTTGGACTCGCTACGGCTTCAAAAGCAGCAGCCAGTAATTACTGTATCAACAATATTATCAAGGTTGTCGACATAGAGCCCGTTATCCCTAGTAATTGGGATGGCTGTAGCCCGATTTACAATTTTAACATGGAGGTCGAATTGTTTGATCCTTGTGCCAATTCCTTCCCATATGTGGAAAGCTTTGAGTCGATCCATTCTAAATGGATACAAGATCAGACTGATGACATCGACTGGACCCGTAATCAGGGAGGAACACCTTCTACCGGGACTGGACCGCCTGCAGCTTCGAACGGGGCCTGGTATATGTACACAGAAGCTTCTAGTGGCAACAGCCCTTCGAAAGTAGGACGCCTGGTTCTGGAATGCCTCAATATTGGCTCATGCGGTACCTCGAACATGTCCTTTAAATACCATATGAATGGTACAGGGATGGGAAGTCTGGTGCTGCAAGCCAGTTTGAATGGTGGAACAAGTTGGTCAACATTATGGTCCAGGAACGGAGCCAGGGTAGCAATTGGCTTTCGGCCTCTGTGAATTTAAATGCCTATGCTGGTACAAATGGAGTGCAACTCCGATTTGTCGGTACCACTGGAGCTAACTTTCTCAGCGATATTGCAATCGACGATATCAGAATAAATTGTTCCATCCTACCATTGGCAAAAAGCCAGACGGTAGCTGCTAGTGCAACCACATTTTTCCCGGGTTTCCAAAATTGTTTCCCCCTGATCGAGTGTGAATCAGAAAATGCAGTAGCTGGATGTAGTGGCCCCGGCGATGTCGTCAACCCCTTCCTGAACGGCCTGCGGGGTATCTGGCGCCCCTTAGAATCGCATGTATATATGAATGAAAGGGATTATGATGTCAATGGCGCGAATCCCAAATCAGATGGAACCATCCCGGCCTTCTCTCCATTTTGGGTGAATAACAGCTCTGGGTGGGGACAAAAATTACAGTTTACACCCGTTTGGCGCCAAACGGGGAAAACACTGAAGGTTTCTCCTATGGGGCAGGATTTGGAATCAGAAGATGCAATGGGACGCCCTTCTAGCGCATTATACGCCCATCAAAATCAGATCCCAATTGCGACCGGCTCAAATGCCGCTTACCACCAGATCGCCAATGTAAACTTTGAAGATCAGGAAGGGCCATCAGACTGTCAGCGTCCTCACTTCGAATTCAAAACTACACAAGGTAACGCCCCTGCCTATGAGCAAAATATATCCCATTCCGGTTTGTATTCTGCGTCAGTTGCTGCTGGAGAACGCCTGGAATCTTGTTCATCTGTCAGAACAGATGATCCATGCGCAGGTGGTGTCGGAGGACTTGGGAAAGCCGCTCTGGGTGAATATACCCTACAAGGATGTGATTGTGTTGGTCTCTTCAGTCCTGAACCAGGAGACACCATGCTGGCAAGTGTTTGGACAAGGGTGAATCCAGCAAACTGTGGCCCAGGACCAATATTTGGTTATCCCGGTCTGGGGGTTGAAATCGAGGTGGACGGCATTGTCATCCCATTCCTGGAAGAGCAAAGAGGGAACCTGGTTGAAGGCTGGCAAAGACTCGAATACGCCTTCATTATCCCACAAAATGCAAGCGCAGAGTTCAAAGTAAGACTGTTGAACAATGAGTCAGCCCCGGCATTGTTTGATGACTTCCGCATTCACCCATTCCTATCTGGCATGCGCACCTATGTTTTTCATCCTTACACCCTTCGCTTAATGGCGGAAGGAGACGGTCAGAACTATATGACCTTCTATGAATATGATGAAAATGGTGCTTTGATCAGAAGGAAAAAAGAGACCGAAAGGGGCATTCTTACCCTGGATGAGAGCCGTAGCAATACCCGTAAATCCCAACCCTGATCTGATACAAACGATGAAAAACTATAGCTTGATGATACTCCTTTTCTTGGGCGTGAATTCCCTTTTGGGACAACATGAACCAGGTGCCCTGAAAATTTTGGGAAAGATCCAGCAAGTAACTGAGACCAATCAGGATTATACCTATGATCTGGACTGTCGCCTTTACAGCGGTTGGGAAAGTGATTGTCTGATGGAAACGCAGAGCGGAAAAATTGATCGGAAACGGCAACAGATTCTGGTTTCTTTCGCACACATGGAATATTTGTTGACTGAGAATGAAATGTTTGCGCTTGATCATAACACAAAGCTGGCAATGCTCTCAGCACGACCCGTGCAAGATCCTACTGCTCAACTGAGTCCTGACCTGGCGCAAATGCTGAAAGAGTGCGTCAAATTGTCCACCATAGATGATAATACACTCGAACTGGTATTTGACAGAGGACAATTTCAGCGTGCCAGGATTCATTATCGGACCGAAACCTTTCTGATGGAAAAAGTACAGCTCTTTTTCACAGAAGCTGTAGCCTCTGATAAGTGTGCTGTAAGTGAACCGCCACGGATGGATATCACTTATCGAAACTGGAAAATGACGCCCAGCCGGAGTTCTAATGCGTTTTCAATTTCCCGATTCATGGAAAAAAAAGACGGACAATGGACCCTTTCCGGGAAATGGGCAGATTACCGTTTCCTTTCAAGCCTCTAACCAAATTACGACAATCAATTAGCCAAACAGATCCATGGCAACAATACAATCATTCATCAAAAATACATTGGCATTTGCTTTTGCGCTTTTGCTGACCAACCAGATTCTGGCTGGAAATGAGCCAATGTATAATAAATGGACCAGTGGTTCTCTTACCACAGGACAGGTATTAAATTTTGCCGATAATAAATGGCCCAATTTATTCCCGCCCGCAAGTGTCGGCTTTACCAATGTAAAAGCGGAGTCTCACCTTATTCTCGGTTTTGATGTTAATCACCCGGTATTTCAGGCGAGCGCATATACAGTTGAATTGGACCTTGATGTTATTTATGAAGATGAACAAGGCGGGAGTACCAGTGTTTCCAGGACGCTGGCAATTGAATATGATCCTGATGGAGGCAAAGTAATCAAAGCGAAAAGCAGCGTCAGTTTCTTTCCTGCCCATCGGATGGCGATCACGATCAATACAATCCGTGTGAATGGGACAGTGGCTACCAGTGTGCCTGCTCCAGTGTTCCTGGAAGCAAAAATAAACGTTGAAAGATACTACGACTTTGACTGCACGGCTCAAAGTAATGTCTTTACGCAGGGGTTCAATACACCTCCTGGCCTTGATCCTGGATCGGGCTCTATTTTCATCCGTTGGCAAGAAATTCCCGGCGCTGAAGAGTATGACCTGGAGTGGCTGTTCGTGAATGATTATGATGGGGTTGGAGGGACATTGTCAGCGAATCAATTGAACTATGATTTTCGCCACAACGGAACCCGGGTAAGTATTTCTGGGGACAATCGATATGATTTTAACTTAAGATACCCACAAGGATATTTGGTTTTTCGCGTAAGGGCCGTAGGACGGGATGCATCAGATCCCAGCCAGAGGCAATTAGGCGCCTGGAGCATACCCGAAAGTGGCTTGGTTTCTTCTGTTGTTGGATTGAATAGATATAAGATCAGCACAGGTCATGAGGAATCTCTGAACTGGCAGTCGAATACGCTTTATTCTGCCGATGGAAAAGTTCGCGAAAGGCTGGACTATTTCGACGGGACAGATCGGATCCGCCAAACAGTTATGAGAAATGAAACAGACGACCAGGCCATTGTCGCAGAAGTCATTTATGACAATTATGGCCGACCGGGTGTGCAGATCCTACCAGCACCAACAAAAGAGCAGTTTTTGCGGTATTATGAGAGTTTTAATCAGAATGTAAATGGTGATGCATATTCCTGGAAAGATTTTGCAATAGATCAGGGAAGTTGTGCCGCGAGTGCTGATCCATTGTCTACGAATTCAGGGGCTGGGAAATATTTTTCTCCTAATAATTCAGATCAGAGTGGCGCAGAGGCATTTGTGCCAAATGCAAATCAATTCCCCTTCTCTCATACTGAGTATGAACCTGATAATACAGGTCGAGTCCGTCGACAGGGAGGGAATGGCGATACCCACCAATTGGGAAGCGGACATGAAACCAGGTATTTCTATGGTGCGCCTTTTCAAAGCGAACTCGACCGGCTCTTTGGGACTGATGCTGGTATTGCTGAAAGGTATAAGAAGTCTATGAGAGTCGATGCTAATTCCCAGGTCAGTCTCAGATACCATGATGGACATGGTCGTATCGTAGCGACTGCTCTGGCAGGGGATACCCCGAGCAATTTGGAAGCAATCGGAAGCAATGTTGGCCCAACCAATTTTACGATCGATCTGACAGAGAAAAATGAGTTTGTTCCGGCCGAGGGCGCTTTGGTCGCCAGTCATGAATTACTGGTAAGCAGTGTCGGGAATTATAGCTTTTCATACTACCTCGAGCCTGAATCTTTTACG
>JBCBZF010000652.1:0-4219 GCA_039815525.1 Bacteroidota bacterium
AAAGACCGGTTGATTGGAGGATTCTTTACACAAACTACTCTTCCTTTTGCCATAATGTCGTTGTTTGGTATTGGTTATTTACTGTATGAAATCAAAGCTGCCCACAGGGCTGGATCTGAATCAGCTATGCCTGATGCCTGGAGCGATGCACGTTTGGCATCCCGTAGGGCAATCGGAATGCGCTTGCCTGCGATTAGGTTCTGATGCAGGCGTCCTAAAATGTCTTTGAGAGAAGCAATGTGGACGTTCCACATTCCTGAGATTAAGTGTTGACAGCCAGCCATACGGAAGGCTCTTAGTAAGCTTAATTTCCCTTCGCCAGCGAATACTTTCCCTTCGGCACCTTTGCAGGCAGCGAGTACCAGAAGATCAGTCTTAAGAGAAAGCTGTGAAATCTCGGACGCAAAAATGGCCCTGGGCTGCCCATTCAATAATATGTATGGATCTCCACTTGCAGAATCCTCGATTCCGTGGGTGATGATTTCGACAAAATTTCGTCTTGTTAACCCATGCAAGAGAGAGGCCTTGTCAGCAGCAGAACCAGACAGACTTAGCTCAAGATCAGATAATTGTGTTAGGTTCGGTATGGTACTGAAAAAGAGACCTGATGAAAGCACCTCCTCCTTCAACTGACTATTTTTACCATTCTGGACCAGGGCAGCAGAGAATCCGTAATTGATAGCAGTTTTGTGAAGCAGGAAGGGCATTTGCCGAAAATCTGTTGTGCCTGACAGCTCTGTCTGCAATAATGCGAAGGGCAGTTGATGAAGCCTCCCATCTGGTAGCAGGGTGATGACTTCCGGCCAGTTTTTCGCTGCAAAATGATGGTCAATGAGTGGTGCAATCAAGGCTTGGTATAGCTCAAATCCGATCTTCGCCATTGAATCTTGACGATTGGCCGTTTCGGGATGATGAATTAGGTGGTGGAAAGCATTGACCTGATTTTCCAAAGAAGAAAAGTAATGGTGCATGCGAACCTGAACGCTGTTTGACGAACAGGACATTTCCAGCAGCGAATCACCGATGGCGACATAGCTAATCAATAAGTCTTTACTGCCCGTTAATTGACCTTGGAGGTCCGAAAGTTTTTGAGAGCTAGATGTAAAAAGCGGTCTGGATGTGGTGTCGTCCAATTCCTCACTAGGTGTTTTGGCGCGGTCAACCATCTCATGGATGAGGCGGGCATGATCATCCAGGTCTTGAGGTATAAAGTGGATCGCGGCTTTTCTGTTCGGCTTATCTTGATCATTGGTTTGGATAGCCTGTTGAAGAATCGGGCTTTTTGTCTGCTCCATCAAGGAGAAGAGAAGATTCTGATTGTCGACGGTCTTGTTCGTTTTCCATTGTGCCAATGCAATGGAAATTGCTTCGAGCAAACCCTGATAAACCAATTTGACGGTGGTAAGCTGGTCTGTTTCTAACTGATAAGCCCAACGCGTATGCTGAATGTATTGAAACAGTGCGGTATAGATTTGGAGCGCCCGCTGTGGGGCCACCATTCTCTCAATTCGCGCTTTCAGCAGCATCGCTTCAATGATCACCGCGGGTTCGTACTCATGCTCTGACACCAGTTGACCATTGCTGAGGTCCAGGTTCAACAATTGGAAGTATTGATTGATCGCCTTCCTTGCCGCGAGATAGCGGCCTCTTTTCCAATTGATTTCGGCACGGAGAATGCTCGCAAACTCCAGGGGCTCAAAAGCATTGCCCTGATCTTTCTCTTTCTGATGCCAAAAGTTTTCCGCGAAACTGAGATACTTCTCAGCTTGTTCAAATTCGCTTTGATTGATATGAAAGGCAGCTTGATTCTGGTATGAGGTTCTTGCTTGTTCGTAGAAAGCCGCGCCTTCTGAATATTGATTCCTTTTGATCAGCTCCTGTGCCAGCAGGTAATGCTCTTGCGCTGCATGGCGTTTCCCTGTCCTTTCAAGTGTAGTATTCAGATTAATCAAATACGATAGCTCATAATAGGGCACTTCATGGTTCTCTTTTGCCAAAGAGTATGCTTTGCGATACGCTTTTTCAGCGAGAGAAAAAGCTTCCATTTCATAATAACTTTTCCCAATCTGGTTCCAGACGTTCGCAACCAGGAGGTGATTTTCTCCCAGTAGCTTTTGGCGAATGGCCAAATTGTATTCCTGTACCACACGGGCAAAATCGTATTCTCCCAGATATGTTTTTACCCAACCATAACTGATAAGGTCACTCGACAACTCAAGATCTGGTGGCATAGCCTTTCTCAAGATCAAAGCCCTCTCGAAATAGTCAGCAGCCAAGGCATAATTTTCTGCATCAAAGAAATATATTTCACCCAATTGGCCACAGACTCTGGCCAGCAGAACCTTACTAAGCTGATGGGGTGGAAGCTGACTGAGTACTTGGTCAGCTTCTAGTAAAAAATCAATTTTTTCAATAATATTTTGTCCTGCATTATGCCTGATGGCAAAGTCTCTGGCGAGTGTCGCTGACACACTGATGCATGAATCGAATCCTGCGAGTAGGCTGTCAGTTTGTGTGATGAGCTGCTCAAATTCCGAACGAGAAAGTCGTCGTTTGCTTTGGTAGGTTCTGTCAATCAGAGACATGAACATACCCCCAGCATGTCCAGCTCTCTCAAAGGCTCGACTGGAAAGCATCAACAATGAATCCGCCGCTTTCTTATTCGCCCCATTCAACGAATCCTTCGCCGCCTGCCAAAGCCGCCATCCCTCCGGACATTCCTTCATCCGCGCTTCCAGACGCGCATCAAAATCCAGCGGTGGAGCCTGCGTACAACCCGTCAGCAGCAGGAGAAACAGACAGCCAAAAAACAGATGCGAAATATGGGCAAGGGGGTTCACAATGGTGGTGGGTCGTGGTGTTATTTGAAGATATGAAAAAGTTGAAATGGATGAAATATATGAGCAGGTAAATTTTTTTTCGATTTGTTGGTTAGGTTTTTATCAGGAAGTGTGTCTATCAGATAAACACAGGGAAATCATCTTCCATGTGCCGTATTGACGGTCATCCGTGGCGCTGAATCTGCTCTCGATTCAGAGTCCCGGGAGAGCATGGCCGGTTTTGTATCACCTTTCAAACTGATAGACCAAAATGCTCTATGTACACGAAGAGCAGATCAAAGGATCTGGCTCACACTATCCCTATGTCCTCATCTTTGCGATGCTTCTGAGCATGCTGCTGGCTGCACCCACCGCCAAAGCCGCGTATGATATGGACAGCATTCCTTCCGGGATCAGCTATCCGGCTGGTTTGTTTCAGGCCGGCGACACCATCACCTACAGCATCTGGGCTGGCAACAGCGGCTTCGTCCTGGACGAGGTGATCGGCTACAAATTTAGATTGTCACTGACCAATGATGCCGTCTTCCCGGATCGCCTCATCGCCGATCTGTCCAACTCCTGGATCGGGACGGCGAACCAGCTTAATCCACAAAGTACAGTGGATGCCAGCCAGTTAGAGATCGAACTGGAAGGCTCAAGCGTAGAATTGTCATCCGAAGGCTATGGCGAAGTCCTGTCATTCTCACTGGTCTGCGCGACCAACAATGTGTATGCCGGCGAACTTCTGGCGGCCTTTGGACCCGGTGGAAATGTCCTGATTCAAATTGATGACACGGGCTTTCGACTGGCTTCTGTACCCGAACCCATGCTTTTTCCCAATCCCACTTCCGGAAAAGTGAATATCCGATCCGCCGATTCACGGCCTTTTGTCTGGAAGGTGCTGGATATGCAAGGCAAAGAACGCGCGCGTGGCCGGGACTTTCCGATTGATTTGCATCAACTGGGCGTCCCCCCCGGTCAGTGCATCCTGAGACTATTCGGAGCGGGACGAGAGAGACATAACTATATTCTGTTATTTCTCCCCTGACGACTGCGCACTTATAGTTGGCTTCTTCCCATCTTTTGGGAGGAAGCCATTTTCTCTGTGAATTTGCAGGCTTTTTGTCTGTCAGTGCTGGAGAGTTTTAGGATAAAATTATCTCTGGATACAGTGGTGATTGGTGCTAGTGATTTGATAATCAGTGGTCTGAAAATTTTAGAAATTCCAATCAATTTTCTCCTGGACCTGCTCCAACAACCAGGCTTTGCTACTCAGCGCATCTTTCTGCTGAATTTCCTGCTTGATTTTTCGCAGACGGGCTTTCTGAAAGGGATTGGTGTGATAGAGTTTTCGCAGAATGCGGAAAAAGTGAAGCCGGGGCAGGCGCTGCCCATCAGAA
>JBCBZF010000608.1:0-4499 GCA_039815525.1 Bacteroidota bacterium
GATGTAGGATGTACAATCCGGCTGCAAGATTTGATACGTTGACCTCAAAACTTTGCTCCCCTACCCCAACAAGCTGGCTCTGGTTGAGAACTACTTTACCCTGTGCATCGATAAGCTGGTAGCGCATATCTCCAGGTTTTTCTGATGCAAAATCTACTGTAAGCAGATCCTCAACCGGATTGGGATAAACAGATAGTTTTCCACCTGCCAATTCTTCCTCTACGTTTACCCTGAAAATCTCATTGATGTTGACATTGTCGAGGTAAAGGTTGTTTTCGAAATTGTTGATGGTCCGGAATTTGGCGATAAAGTAGGTTTCATTTTTATAGGCAGTCAGATCAATCCATTCCCGACGCCAATCCCAGTAGCCTTGGGGAACAAAAAAGTTCGCCGTGGGAGGGGAAGTTGCCAGATCTGCTCCATATTTCTGATATACACGCTCGAAATTCAAGCCACAGTCCGTAGATACCCAGACTTCAAGTGTATCAGCAAAACCAGTATTGGGACCGTATTGTGCATAGGCGAGGTCAAACCACATCCCAACTTTGTTGGGGAAGACCGTCAGGTCTATCCCAGGCAGTTCTAGTTCATCTATTTGTCCAAACTGATCATAATTGTACATATCCATGAAAACGGCCCCGTCTCCCAGTGCGCTGGCATCGGTCGTACGTTGCCAACTGATGGCATTGTCAGGATTAGCATTGAACCAATCGGTTGGCGGGAAAGTCGCATCTTCAAAGCCTTCCCGATAAGGCGCGAGGATACCTTGATCTTCCAAAGCTTCGAAACCAACCTGCTGAACGTTGTTCGCGGCATTGATATCGGTGCCACCATTGACACTCACAATGGTCACTTCGAGCGTATGCAGGCCAACATTTACGTTGATAAACGGAAAGGAAATGACTTCACTTTCATTTTGGAGCAGGGTCCCCAGCCAGGTGTAGGTCGCGATCAAGTTCCCGTCCAGTCGGTATTCAATGACCGCAGACTCCATTAGGATATCGCTTTCATTTCTGATTTCGATTTGAGGAAGAATGGTTCCACCACATACGTCTTTACCAGGCGCAGGAAAAAGAATCTGAGTTACTGAGGCATCTGCAGTGGCACACCCGATGGCTTGGGCATCAGCCAGGGAACTCCGACCACCACCGGGTTCTAAAAAAGTACGCATCAAAGCCGACTGTCCCGCAGTAAACATATCCATACAGGCATCAGGACTATAATCCATATAGTTCATAAAGTTATCCCCAAAAGTTGGATCTGCATTTGCACAGCCAATCGCCGGAAAGCTTGGGCAGGGCAGCATTGCGGTAGTCGGATTATCTTGTGGTTGTGTATCAGGAATCATGTCATTGTCCGTACAATCCGGAAGCCCGTCTTTGAATACGTGCCGTAAGCCAAACCAATGCCCAACTTCATGTGTGGCAGTACGTCCCAAATTGAAAGTTGGATTAAGACCAGGTACATTCCGACCAAAAAACGGAAGGGCAATCACGACACCATCTTCTTGTGGAGGACCAGTTGGTCCAATGCCTGATGAATACCCTAATAAGTTTGGATCGCCGGGTAGAGCCAAAACCCATATATTCAGATAGGTATCTCGGGGCCATGCATCCTGCCCTCCCTGGGCAGTAAACTTCATTCTTGTATCAGAAGACCCACCAGCACCAAAATTTGTAACAGTGGACAGCGTTCTGGTAATGCCAGTGGTTGGATTACCATTCGGATCAATGGTGGCCAGGCAGAACTGAATCTCTGTATCAGCTGCAACCCCTTTCCAAGGTCCAGGGGTGTCAGAAGTATCCGCATTGGTACGCCGAAAATCTTCGTTCAACACCTGAATTTGAGAAAAAATCGCTGCATCTGAAGCACTGTCTGCCGCTGACGTATACACCACATGTACCACGACAGGAATGGTATATACCGTACCACGTTTGGATTTGGCTTGCTCGATGTGTTGTTGTATAAACCGATCCTGCTCAGCCATGCGGTCTGCCAGACCCGGATCAGTCAATAAGCGTTGCTGAATCCAATCATGAGTAGCACAACGATGGTAGACTTGTGCAGACAGGCTCGTGCAGAGGCCAAGCAGGCCTAGCAGACAAAAAGCAGTCAGTAGCTGTGATTTCATACGTAGCAGTTTTTTCGACCAAGTTGAAATATACACAGACACGGAAGAAAAGCCGCCTTTTCTCCGAAAAAAAACCAAAAAAGATCAAAAATTGTCTGCTAGGATACTTTGGGCAGACGAATCAGGAAACGGGTTCCTTTTCCTTTTACTGAATGGAAGTCTATGCTGCCATCATGGTGTTGGACGACTTTCTGACAAATTGCCAGTCCGATACCAGTGCCTTCATATTCTTCACGTCCATGCAGACGTTGAAAAATGGCAAATACTTTGTCTTTGAAAGCAGGATCGATCCCGATGCCATTGTCCTGAACACTGATTTCCCAGTAGCGACTTGTTTCCTGGGCACCGATATGAATGATCGGAGACACGCCTGGTTTCTGAAATTTGATCGCATTGCTGACCAAATTCTGGAAGAGCTGATACAGCTCTGTTTCATAACCTGAAATTTTGGGCAAACGCTCAGTGGTAATGATGGTACTCGTTTCCTCAATGAGGAGATTCAGGTTGCGTTCAATCCTGCCAATGATCACATTGAGATCCACGTCAACGGGGCTTACCTCAGAGCGACCAATGCGGGAATACTCCAGTAAGTCTTGTAAAAGGCGGTCCATGCGGATGGCACCTTCTGAGGCAAAGTTGATGAATTGCTTCCCTTTGTCATCCAGTTTATCCGTGTAGCGACGTTCCAGAAGCTGCATATAGGAGCGAATACTGCGCAGCGGTTCTTTCAGGTCATGAGAGGCAGCAAAAGCAAAATGTTCCAGATCCCGATTGGATTGCTGGAGCAATTGATTTTGGTATTGGATTGCCTCACTCTGCTGCTCGAGTAGCTTATTCTGAGACTGAATTTCCTGATTCTTGAGTTCCAGTAGTTCGTTTTGTCTTTGTACTGCCTGAGAGCGCAGTGCCAGCTGTCGGTTGGTCTCCTGACGTAGGTGATAGCGGCTGTAAACGGCAACCATCGCAATCAGGGCAAGCACTGCCAACGCAATGAGGAAATACATCTGGGTGCTGCGACGGTCTTCTGAGGCAATCAGGTTCTGAATCTTCTCCTCTTTTTGATCCAACTCATACTTGGCTTCTGTTTCCGCAATCTGTTTGGTTGACTTTTCGTTGAACAAGCGCTCGCGTAACTCATCGTACTGGACCCGGAACGTATACGCTTCCTCAAAGCGCTCAAGTTCAGAATAAGTGGTGGCCAGTTTTTCGCGAAGATCCAAAATGCTTTTCGTCTCTCCTAAGGCTTCAGCCATTTCCAGGCTTTGTCGGTAGAAAGAAATCGCCCGCGATTTTTCCCCTCGCAGATTCATATAATCACCGTACAACATCTGCAGATAGTGAAGCCAGTATTGCGAGTCCAGTTCCTTGGCCATGCGCCATGCACGCTGATAGTAGTATTCCGCTTCCGCATTTTTCCCTTGCAGAGTGTAGACAGAAAAAATATTGCTGATCGTAGACAAAAGCGTCCGGGAAGGCTTGCCCTTTTCTACTCTCTGTCTCACATTCAGTGCATCCAGATAGTAAACGATCGCTTTCTCATAATCTCCCAAGCCTTCGAATGCACGGCCCAGATTATTTAGGCAGCGTCCGATCAATCTTTCGTCGTTCAGAATGTTACTTAATCGCTCCGTCTCTGTCAGATATTCAATTGCACTTTGATACTGCTCCAGTTCAATCTTTAGAGAGGAAATATTCAATTGAACACGCACGACCACCAATGAGTCGTTCTTATTTTCAAAGAATTCGAGCGAACGCCGGTAGTAGCTTAAGGCTTTTTCATATTCTCCATTCTTTTTGCTGGAAATCGCAAGGCTGTTATTGATCACAGCCATCAGCCTCTCGTCATTCGTTTTTGCAGCATATTCAGCTGCCCGCTCGAAGTACCCTTTCGCAATGATGTAGCGATTCTCCCGGTAGTGAACCTTCCCCAGGTTATCATATACTTTTGCCTGCAAGACAGGATTGTCCACCAACCGCATCATGACAAGGGCGCTGTCTGCATATCTAGCGGCACTATCAATTGACAATCTGTGATACCCTTCGGATAATTCCAGGAGAATCTTGACCGCCTCCATTCCTTTCGCGGTCGGCAGAGAGCGTTTTAACAGAATACTTTTTTCATTGAAATCCGGGCCTTTGGCATATAGGGATTGCCCGGTGCACAACAGCAGCAAAGCACACAAACAGATGCAGTGAAGGAACTTCATTCAGGGTGTAGTTGAAAGTGCGACCTTAAAGTCTTAGCGGGTTCTATCTTCAAAATAACAAAAAATCCAGCTCTGCCTTCAATTTTCTCAGACAAAGTTTCAAAAAATACCATTCCCCTTATACTCTGACATCTCGCATATACACATCATTGGCTGACGTA
>JBCBZF010001064.1:0-2498 GCA_039815525.1 Bacteroidota bacterium
GCTCGGGCGAGCAGCGCAAGAAGAAGAGCCTATTTTTGATCGACAACTCGGGGGTGGTGTGCGTGCTGACTCTTTGGGGCGAGCAGGCGGTGAGCATCAATCCCCGGGTCAACGAGATCGTCGGGTTTGCCGAGGTAAATCCTTGACAGACAACTGATTTTGCCCCCTCAACAAGTCTATTTTTTGCCAGATACGCCTCCCTTGCATGTCAAATAAGACTGCCTCAAGGATGTCCAGATCAGATTCAATGAACAATTTGTCTTGCAGTGGATTGGGAAAAATACGGATCGCCTCTTCCAACTCATCTGCAACTGAAACGGCCCAATCAACATTCAGGCAGTAATCCTGCGTTTCATGCAGGCTAAACATACCACAGGCGGTAGTCAGACTATCATCCGTCATGATGATCCGCAGTCGTGTGGACCCGGTTAAAGCATCATCAGGTACAGTGAAGGCGGTATCGATTGCTTCATTGGTACTGATAAGACTTTTGAACACCAGTTCACTGTCCAAATCAAAGGCTCCATTTTGATCCCAGTCGGCATACACCCGCCAATAGGTTGGATGCGGGCTCACATAGGTTGGTTCGAGATACAGAGAGTGCTGCGTTTTTTGATTCACGAAAAACTGCACTGCAGTAAAATCGCCGTATCCTCCATCAAAATCACTGCTGTGGCCTTCATCATCAATGCTCACGCCGGTGATGTATCCCTGAATGTCTCCTATTCCACCAGATTGACAATAGGCAAAATCAATACAATTTCCACAGCCTGCCGTGAGGAGATTCTTCGGCAGCCAGGCTGAGGTCGTTTCGGCATTGCACACGCTCCTGAGCCTGAACTCATATTCAGTACAGGGATCCAAACCCATGATGGTCGTATCTTGACCAAACACAGTCAAACTGGTCCAATTTGCATTGGGAAGGCGGTATTCCAGCGTGTAAACTGAATCTTGCGGCTGGGATTGCCAGCTTGCCTGGATTTGATTATTTGTCAGATCATTGGTTAAGCTAAAGCCCTCAGGAGGCAGGCAGCCGTTGCTGGACATCAATTCCACACAATAGTCCTCTACTTCACCGAAGTTAAAACTACCACACTCAGCAGGCGAAGTATTGAAGCTAAAGCGCATCGCCACCCGCATGCGGGTAAATCCGGGCAAGGCATCCGCCGGAATAGAAATCGCCGTATTAATGGCTGTTGTAGTGGCATTGGTCGGATCGACCACCAATTCGCTGGAATCCTCAAAATCTCCATCTTGATTGAAATCTATCCATACCCGCCAGCGCTCATTGGCTGCGCCCATCCCAAAGCCAGGCGTAAGGGTTATTTGATGCGCAGAATCGGCAAACAGCTGAAAGCTTGGATTGAAAAATAAGGCATACCCATCATTGGGACCACTGACATTAGACTGTCCATCAATCGCAACTGACTGTATCCACTCGAAATCAACGTCTTCACCAAAAGCATCGCAGTAATTTTGTGCAGCACAAGCACCACAGCCATCTGTAAAAACAGTGATGGGCGATGAAAAGTCATTGGTAAAATTGGTACAGACTGTCCGCACCCGTAGTTCATAGCCCTGGCATGGCAAAAGATTCAGAATAATCGCAATCGTATCCGGGACATTCACCAGCGTCCAGGCCGTACTTCCCAGTGGGCGATATTGCACATCATAACTGAGCGCACTGAATACGGGCCGCCAGACAGCGGTAATCCCACTGAGATTGACCGATAATTCTGCTAAGCCAGAGGGCGCTTCGCAGCAGCCAAGAGTCTGAAAGCTCTGCTCACAGGAAAAGTCTGAGGTATCATTGCCACAGATGGCCCGCACATCAAAGGTGTAGCGGGTACACGCACTGAGTGTATCCAAATTGATGAAGGTGTCGGAGACCACGACCGGATTGCTCCAGTTGACCGCATTGGCTGGACGGATACGGAAAAGAAAGCCTGCGGCGGCATCAAGGCTGGTCCAATTGACCGTGGCACTGGTGTCACTTTCTGCCTCCGCAGTCAGGTTGACCGGGGGTAAACAGCTGATTGCGGGAAAGGCTGCACAACTATCTTGCATTATCTGTAGGCTATTGAACAAATTCAACCGCCCTCCAGTCACCGTAATTCCCTGCAAAGCCGCAATGCTGTCCACACCATTTAGCAGGTAATCCCGAAACAGCAAAGCTGTCCCAGCCGGATCATCCTGATACAATTGCAATAATTCCGGGCAGGCACCTGCTACCAGCAGGCCAACTGCTCCAGCAACATGTGGTGTTGCCATAGAAGTCCCAGTAAGATTACCGTAGGCATTTCCTGGCAGAGTACTGCGGACGCCCGTGCCTGGTGCGCCCAAATCGATGGTTGTCAGACCAAATGCAGCGCCACCATTTTTCTGATCCTGATCAGTGGTATTGGTTACGGTGATCAGCCATTCACTGGCACAGGCAGTGGGCATGTCTCCGGTTTGATCAACATTAAAATTGGCATTGGCAGTGGCTCCGGCGCTTA
>JBCBZF010000667.1:0-4161 GCA_039815525.1 Bacteroidota bacterium
GCAGCCGGTTATATCTCAACCAGGGGAATCTACGCTTTCAGGATATCACACAAGCGGCCGGCGTATCAACCCATCGATGGATTACAGGTATTGCCGTAGCTGACATCAATGCGGATGGCTGGGATGATATGTATGTTTCTGTATCGGGACATGCTGAGGCGAATGGGAGAAAAAACCTCTTGTTCATCAATCAACAAGACAATACTTTTTCCGAAGAAGCCGAATCATATGGCCTGGCCGATACCTCTCAATGCACCCATGCCAATTTTTTTGACTACGACAAAGATGGCGACCTCGATTTGTTTGTCATCGTCAATCCCACCGACTACCAACTCTACAACGTCAACAGCATCCGAAGTCGTAAACTCAATGGTCAGGCCAGAAGCACTGATAAATTATACCGCAACAACCGAATTTCAACACAAAAAGACATACAGGAAGCCTTCACCGATGTATCACGAGAGGCAGGCATCCTGATCGAAGGCTATAGCCTGAGCCTCAATGTAAGCGACCTCAATCAGGATGGTTGGCCAGATGTTTATATCACCAATGATTTCCTGACCAATGACATCCTCTACATCAACAATCAGGACGGGAGCTTTACCGATCGTTCTGCTGAAATGCTGAAGCATACCAGCTTTGCCAGCATGGGCCTGGATGTTGCAGATGTCAACAATGATGGGCTGCCGGAAATTTATGTGCTGGATATGTTCCCGGAGGATAATTTTCGGGAGAAAATGATCATGGGAAGCGAAAACTATGATCGCTTTCAATATATCCTTAAGGCGGGCTATCAACCTCAATACTCGCGTAATACCCTGCAAAAGAACAATGGAGACGGCACATTTTCTGAGATCGGACAACTCGCCAATGTCCATCGAACCGATTGGAGTTGGAGTGCTTTATTGGCGGATTATGACAATGATGGATGGCGGGATCTGTTTGTAACCAATGGTTTTCGCAGGGATCTGGGAAGCCTGGACTACATCAAATATGCCAATACTGATCCTTTTGGCAGTCCTGAATCAAGAAAAGCCAAACAACTGGAACGCATCAAAGAGCAGCCTGGGGCAAAACTGTCGAATTATATTTTTCGCAATCAGAATGGTTGGCAATTTGAGAAAAAATCCAGGCAGTGGGGCATAGACGAAGCTTCATACTCACACGGCGCGGCTTACGCAGACCTGGACCGGGATGGTGATCTTGACCTGATCATCAACAATGTCTCACAGGAGGCTTTTCTATATGAAAATCAAAGCGAAAAACTTTCTGGCCATCATTTCCTCCAAATCCAATTACCACCTGATCAGTTTGGTACCAGGATCCGCCTCACGGATCATGGGGAGCAGCAGTTTGTGGAACACACGCCCTATCATGGCTATCAAAGCTCCACTGATGCTTTGATCCATTTTGGACTGGGGGAGAAAACAAAGGTAGAGCGAATTGAAATTGAATGGCCGGATGGCGGCCGCCAGCTCATGACTCAGGTAGCGGCAGACCAGATTCTGGTCATTGAGAAGTCTCCGACAAATGGAAGCTGGACCGCTGCTCCCACAGGATTTACAGACCAACAATTTGCAGAGCGGAAAGACCTGATCGAGGATATCCATCAGGAAGATCCTCAGCTTGATTTTCGTGTGCAGGCTTTGCTGCCGCATCAGCATTCGCTGCAAGGACCACCGCTCGCCACTGGCGATGTCAATGGTGATGGATATGAAGATGTATTTGTTGGTGGTTCTGCCGGATTTTTAGGACACTTTTGGATGCAGCAAGGCTCCGGTGAGTTCATGCGCATGGATCTGATTGGTGGGGCAGCAAGTGAAGATACGGATGCGCAATTGTTTGATGCAGATGGCGACGGTGATTTGGACCTTTATGTCGTGAGTGGAGGGGTGATCATGAGCCTGCAGGATAGTTTGTATCAGGACCGTTTATACATCAATGAAAACGGACGCTTTACCCTGCGGAAAGAGCTACTGCCCGAGATGCGATCCAGTGGGTCGGTTGTCAAAGCCCATGATATGGATGCCGATGGCGATCTGGATGTTTTTGTAGGAGGAAGAGTCGTGCCGAAATCATATCCATCCACGCCCCGCTCCTATTTGCTTGAGAATGTAGAGGGGAAATTTGTCGATCAGACGCCGGCACACCTACAAAAACCGGGTATGGTCAGTGATGCAATTTGGACGGACTATGACGATGATGGGGACAATGATCTGATGCTGGTGGGAGAGTTTATGTCAATTCGCATTTTTCCCAATCAAAACGGACAACTCACAGAATCGATTACTTTGCCAGGGTCTGGTGGTTGGTGGAATTGTGTGGAACAAGCTGATCTGGATGGCGATGGCGATGTAGACTATTTGGTCGGTAATATAGGACTGAATACTGATTTACGGGCTTCGATAGACGAGCCGATCCATCTTTATACCAATGATTTTGACCAGAATGGCACCCGCGATCCGATCCTGTGTCAATATCGGGATGGGAAAGAATTTCCTTTGGCGACCCGAGATGAATTGATGCGCCAAATTCCACCGATTAAAGTCCGCTTCAGCGACTATCAATCCTATGCCAAGGCAAGCTTCAATGACCTATTCAAAGGACCTGAGAAAAAAGGAATGACAATGCTAACCGCTCAGGAACTTCGCTCTTGCTGGATCGAAAGCCTGGGGCAGGGGCAATTGCGCATGCACCCTTTACCGATTGAACTTCAAATGGCCCCCATACAGGATTTCTGTGTGTTAGCCTCAGATGCAGAGGCACCAAAAGAAATATTGGTGGTGGGGAATTCATATGCTACTGAGGTCGGCATCGGTGCTTATGATGCTTTTCAAGGCGCGCTGGTTCAATTTAACGGTCAGAGAATCAGGATAAAAAGCAGTTTGGAAACTGGTTTCCGCGCGGATCAGGATGCCAGACGCATTGTCAAGCTGAAAGACATATTTGGCAATCCGCTTTGGCTGATCAGCAATAATCAAGGCGCGCTTCAAAGCTTTGTTTCACACGCAGGCCCTGCACAATTCACATCTCATGGCGAATAGAATTGACATGACCCGCTTCTCCGCGGTAGACCGCAAGAATCACCTTGAGAAGATTCAGGCGGAAAGCTTTGATGTATTGGTCATTGGTGGTGGTGCGACAGGCTGCGGCATTGCTTTGGATGCCGCTTCCCGTGGCCTGAAAACTCTTTTGCTTGAAAAAGGTGATTTTGCTTCTGGCACCAGCAGTAAATCCACGAAATTGATTCATGGTGGGCTGCGTTACCTTAAGCAATTTGAGTTTGGATTGGTCCGTGAAACCGGAACTGAGCGAGCCATCGTCCATCGTTTGGCGCCTCATTTGGTTTTGCCTGAAAAAATGTTGCTCCCAATCGTAGAGGGTGGTACCTACAGCAAATTGGCCGCTTCTTTTGGGGTCATGCTATATGATATTCTGGCCGGGGTAACATCTGACGACCGTCGGAAGATGCTTTCTGCGGCTGATACTTCTGCCAAAGAGCCATTACTACGCACTGCTGGCCTGAAAGGCAGTTGCTACTTTGCAGAATATCGAACGGATGACGCCCGTCTGACCATAGAACTGATGAAGTCTGCGGTGGCAGAGGGCGCGAAGGCGCTTAATTATTGTGAGGTAAAGGATTTTGTCCTGGAGAATGGGAAAATTGTTGGCGTCATGGCGCGTGATGTCCTGACCCATCAGAGTTTCCGTATCCTGGCCCATCAGGTTGTCTCTGCGGCCGGACCCTGGGTCGATGGTTTGCGAAAGCGAGATCATTCTCTTCAAGGCAAAAGGCTGCACCTGACCAGAGGGACACATATCGTGTTTCCCCACGAGAAATTGCCCTTGCGGCAATCTGTCTATTTTGATGTGCCCGATGGACGCATGGTATTCGCCATTCCAAGGGGACGGGCAACCTATGTTGGAACCACAGATACCAACTATCAAGGTGATCCTGATGCCGTACGAGCGACCCAGGAAGATGTAGATTATCTGCTTCATGCCGCCCGCCATGCTTTCCCGGAAGTTCGTCGAAAAGCTGAAGGAGAAGATCTCTCCTCCAATGCCCCAAACCGCAAAACTGAGGATCAGGAGGCCGAGTAGAGCCTTTGCGACCCATGTCTTTACGCCGCGGCGGATAAAGTTGAGCATCATTCCTCA
>JBCBZF010000903.1:0-2998 GCA_039815525.1 Bacteroidota bacterium
ATTATTTTCAACAAACCCACCAGAGCTAATATGCGGATTACCAAAACCACCCAGGAAAAATTGCAGAACATCCTGAAGGCACAGAATTGGAATGTGCGCTACGAAAAAGGAAACTTCAAAGGTGGTTACTGCATTGTGCACAATCAGCAGACCATCATCATCAACAAATTTCATCCGCTGGAAAGCAAAATCAACACCATGATTGAGATCATCCGTCAGTTGCCGGTGGAAGCCGAAAAACTGAGTCCGGATCTACAAAAGCTGTATCAAAGGCTGCTCAAACATGCCGAATAAACACTTTCGTTTTACCTTCACCGGAACGGGCACCTCGCAGGGGATTCCAGTCATCGGTTGTGATTGTGAAGTGTGTCGATCTACCGATTCGATAGATAAACGGCTGCGAACGTCAGGCCTGCTTCAATCTGAGAATACCTCCCTGGTATTCGACACCGGACCCGATTTTCGGCAGCAAATGCTGCGCCTTGATCAAAAAGTATTGGACGCAGTGGTTTTCACACATCCCCATAAGGACCACACCGCAGGAATGGATGATGTCCGTTCATACAACTATCGCCTCCAGCGCAATATGCCGATTTATGCCAATGCAGCAACCATCACCCATTTGCATAAGGAATACTATTACATCTTCGAACACGCAGACTATCCTGGTGTTCCCAAACTCGACCTGTACGAAATCGATGAAAAAGCATTCCAAGTTGGCGACATCTCACTCTTGCCCATTCCTGTCCTGCACGGCTCTATGGAAGTGTATGGGTTCCGATGTGGTTCTTTTGCCTACATCACTGACGCCAATTTTATCAGTTCCTCTTCTCTCAAAAAATTAACAGGGGTAAAAATTCTAGTTCTCAATGCTTTGCGGCTGGAAAAACACCATTCTCATTTTACCCTTTCTGAAGCGATTGACATGGTTGAGCGTATTGGGGTAGAAAGAGCCTATTTCACGCATATCAGTCATTTATTGGGAAAACACCAGACCATTTCTACACAACTCCCTCCACACATTTCCTTGGCCTACGATGGATTCGTCCTGGAGTGGACTGATTCTTAACATAGAGATAATATGGAAAAAGGTGGGCCTGTCTATATTTGCAGGAACCAACCGAAACCAAAACGTTCATGAAAAAAACACTTACCTACCTATCAATTTTCATCCTGATGATTGTTGGTTGGAATGCTGCCTCAGCACAGTGTTCAGAGCTTTTTTTCTCTGAGTACATTGAAGGCTCTTCCAACAACAAAGCCATTGAGGTTTTCAATCCGACTTCCGGAGATGTAGACCTCTCAAACTATACCATTTACCGCTACGGAAATGGTTCTGCCACGCCGACTGATACCCTTGAATTGAATGGCATCCTCGCTGCTGGTGATGTGTACATTGCAGCCAATTCCTCTGCCGACTCTATCATCCTTGCGGTTGCAGATACGACAGCAGGCTTTCCTGGTGTGGTTACCTTCAATGGTGATGACGCAATGGGTCTTTACAATGAAACCACCGCGATTGTCGTCGATGTAATCGGTGAAATCGGTGTCGATCCTGGTTCAAACTGGCCGGTCGGGACTGGTTCTACCGCCAACTTTACCCTGGTCCGTATGATCGGGATTCAAGAAGGTTCTACCGATTGGACCACTGGTGCAAACGAATGGGATGTCTTCCCACAAAACACCTATGATTCACTGGGGACCCACAATATGACGCCTTGTGCGATTGTCGGACCAGATGTATGTTCTGAGCTCTTTTTCTCAGAATACATCGAAGGCTCTTCCAACAACAAAGCGATCGAAGTATTCAATCCGACTGCAGGAGATGTGGACCTCTCTGACTATACCATTTACCGCTATGGCAATGGCTCCCCAGTCCCAACTGACACCCTTGAGTTAAGCGGTATCCTGGCTGCTGGCGATGTGTACATTGCCGCCAACTCATCTGCGGACCCAGTCATCATCGCAGCTGCAGATACGACAGTAGGCTTCCCTGGTGTCATCACCTTCAATGGCGATGACGCAATGGGATTGTATAAAAACTCTACTGCGACTTTAGTAGACGTGATTGGAGAAATCGGCAATGACCCAGGTTCAAACTGGCCGGTTGGAAGCGGTTCTACTGCCAACTTTACCCTGGTGCGGATGGCATCCATTCAGGCTGGATCTCTTGATTGGACTACCGGTGCAAACGAGTGGATCGTCCTGCCACAAAATACCTATGACTCATTGGGTACCCACACCATGGTGCCATGTAGCTGTTTGGAACTCTTCTTCTCAGAGTACATTGAAGGTTCTTCTAACAACAAAGCCATTGAGGTATTCAATCCTACTTCCGGAGACGTTGATTTGAGCAACTATACCATTTACCGTTATGGAAATGGCTCTTCAACGCCAACTGATACACTCGAATTGGCTGGTTTGCTCGCATCGAATGATGTCTACGTTGCAGCCAACTCTTCTGCCGACTCCATCGTCCTCGCACAGGCTGATACAACAGTTGGATTCCCCGGTGTCATCACCTTTAACGGAGATGATGCAATGGGTCTTTACAATGAAGCGCTTGATGCAGTGGTAGACGTGATTGGAGAGATTGGTGTAGATCCCGGTTCTAACTGGCCCGTCGGCACTGGCTCCACTGCCAACTTTACCCTGGTGCGGATGGCATCGATTCAGGTCGGTTCTACTGACTGGACCACTGGTGCAAATGAATGGGATGTCTTTCCACAGAATACCTATGACTCTTTGGGTGCCCACTACATGATTCCATGTGGAACGGTTATCGCCCCATCTGATCCGACTGTTTCCGTATCTCCCACTACATTGACTGTCAATGAAGGGGACGGAACCGCTCCGTTTGCCATTACCATCATGGATGCGGATTCTTCCATGGACGTAGATGTATACCTGAGCTTGGATGTAGCCAACTCAACTGCCACACTTGGTTCAGACTTTACCTGGAGTGATACGGTATTGACCTTTACTACCCCGGGCTTCC
>JBCBZF010000784.1:0-3554 GCA_039815525.1 Bacteroidota bacterium
CCTCAATAACCTCGCCTATGTATACACGCAAGTCTATGATTTTGAAAAGGCCTTAGACGTGTACCAGGATGCATTCCAGGTCATGTCGCGCGAACTCCCACCTGATCATCCGAACCTGGCGACTGTCTACAATGGCTGGGGGAGCTCATTATCTAATCTGGGCTTTCATACCAAAGCACTCCCCTTTATTCAAAAATCCATTGAGATACGCCGCAAACAACTTGGGCCCAATCATCCTTACATCGCCAATAGTATCAACAATCTGGCCACCGTTTATCAGACAGCTGGTAAATATGATCGCGCCATTGAATTGGTCAAAGAATCTCTGGCGATCAGACAAAGTTCAAAAGATCCAAGCTGGGTAGAGATTGCGACTCACTACCGTAATCTCGCTGTTTTCCATTTTGAAAAAGGCAGCATGGACAGTGTTTTACTCTATCTTGATCGCTCGACTCAACTTCGCAGGCAATACCTGGTCTATCCCAATATCCGGATTGGAGAGAATGAAAACTTTTATGCGCTTTATTATCTGAAAAAAAAGGAATACCGTAAATCTCTGGCCTGGGCAGAAAAGGCCATCAAAACCTTCCTTGCCTCTAAAGGGACTTTTTGGTGGATTAGCCGTACCTATTCTTATAAAAGCCAGATTCTGGAACATTATGGGCAGCTTGATTCAGCCATTTATTATGCCCAAAAATCTCTACAGGTTATTGACCCGAGCCTTCCATTGGATGACATTGACGCTCAGCCAACAATTGAAACCATCTTTCTGTCTGGCCGGGGCATCGTACAATTGAAACTGAAGGCAGAATTGCTCACTCGTTTGAGCGAAAACGGCAAACCAGAATACCTTCACAGCGCACTGAAAAGTATACAAACCGCAATTGAAGCCCTGGATAAAATGCGGATTGAATTCACCGAGCCAGATCGGGAACAGCTCTCTGCCACCTCGCTTCCCGCTTATGAAATCGCCATTGATATTTGTCAGAAATTGTATCAGCAAACCGGAGATCTGCAATATATTCAGCTCGCATTTTCTTATAGCGAAAAAAGCAAAAGCCTCGTCCTCAAAGAATTAACCAATCAACATACTGCATTAGAGTTTGCTGGTATTCCAGCAGAATTGCGGGAACTTGAGCGCAGCCTCCGCAACCGTCTTAGCTATTATTACCGTTCTCTGGCGGCCAAAAATGACCGCTCTCCAGCCTTGTCTGCAAAAAGAGAGTTGTGGCAAAACCGACTGATGCAACTCAATACACGCTACGATTCGCTCAGACGCCAATTGTTCATTCATTATCCGCGTTATTACGAGCTGACCTACAAACTCGAACAACCCGCTGTCGGGGACATCCAACAGAAACTCGCTCCCGACCAGAGCATGATTGAATACTTTGTCGGAGACAAAAATGTATACGCATTTGTGCTGGACCGCAACGAGATCAGTCTACATAAATTGGGGGAACCAGATAAGATAAAGCAGGATATGAACGCCTTTCGGGAACATTTTTCCACTGAGTTCATCGAAGATCTTTTCACCAACCCAAATCAACGGGACGCCCAACGCGCTTTTCAAAATTATCACCAGCACGGATATGCCATTTACCAGGCCTTGCTTGATCCTCTCATAGAACGCCTGCCAGCGGAGCAAAAGATCACTCTGATTCCAGATGATTTTCTCAGTTACATCGCTTTTGAGGCTCTCCCGATGCAGCCTCGTGCAGAGACAACGGTCGATTATCGCAACGTTCCTTATTTGATCAAGTCTCATCAGATTTCATATCTATCTTCTGCATTCTTCCAGGAGCAGGAGAAGCGCCCGGCCACAGGCTTTTCCATCCCCTATCTGGGTTTTGCACCTGAATATACCGCAGAATGGGAAGGCAGGATTCTCTCTATCCGGGGTAACATCAAAGCGAATCTCCCTTTCGCACAGCAAGAAGTACGAGAAGCGGCCAGTTTACTGGGTGGACGCTACTACGTCGGTGATCAGGCAACCAAAAGTACCTTTTTGGAGGAAGCTGGAAGAAGTCAGATCATCCACCTGGCCATGCACACAGATCTGCAGGATGAAGAGCCGATTTATTCTGAAATGAATTTCTCAGAAGCCGATGGATCCAGTCGACCGGGCTTGAGCATTCTGGAAGTCTATGGATTGGAGATTCCGGCTCAATTGGCAGTCCTCAGTGGTTGTGAGACCGGTCTGGGGAAAGTGGCACGAGGCGAGGGCCTGATCAGTTTGTCACGGGCCTTTCAATATGCAGGCTGTCGCAGCATTCTCCTGTCTCTGTGGGACGTGGAAGACAGATCAAGCTATGAAGTCCTGGGAGGTTTTTTTGCGGCCCTGCAAGCATCCCAAACCAAGGCAACAGCCCTCCGCAATGCGAAAAAGCAGTATATCGAAACTGTGGGTGATCCGGCTTTTGCACATCCATTCTTTTGGGCGCCATTTATCATGATTGGTGAGGATGATGCAATCCAGGCCAGCAGCGAGACGCCTACCAATTGGGGGGCGTGGATATTGGTCGCTTGCGCCCTCTTGTTCATCCTGCTGTATGCCTACCTGAGTCGACGTAGCCCGCGCTAATGTGACTTTTTCGCCCCATGAAGTAATAAATTGTGGGTGGAAGCTGGCTTTCCCAGCTGTAGAGTGTATTTTTCTGCATGGACGGATACTACAGGCGACAAGACCGACACCTCATTGCGGTCGACAACATCATTTTTGGTTTTGATGGAGAAAAACTCAATGTCCTGATTCTTAAGCGGCACTTTGAGCCACTTCTGGGTAATTGGTGTCTGGTTGGAGAATTTGTAAAGGAAAACGAAAGTCTGGACCATGCTGCCAATCGGGTAGTCGAAGAATTGACTGGCTTAAAGGGCCTGTTCATGGAACAGTTTTTCACCTATGGCACCCCCGAACGGGATCCCGCAGCCCGAACCATCTCTGTGGCTTACTATACCCTGATCCGCTCTGATGACTACCATCAGGAATTGGGGCGGCAAAAGGGGGCCGCCTGGTTTCCCGTTGAAGAAGTTCCGGCTTTGGTCTTTGATCACAATCACATGATCCGGCAGGCACTGAAAGTCCTTCGACAAAAAACCCGGACCCAGCCGATTGGCTTTCACCTCTTACCGGAGAAATTCACCCTTCCTCAATTGCGGAGCTTATATGAAGCCATCCATGGCCAAACCATTGATCATGGCAATTTCAGCAAAAAGCTTCATAGCATGCAGTTACTGACTCGGCTCGAGGAAAAGGATAAATCACAGTCAAAAAAAGGTGCCTTCTATTATCGGTTTGAGGAAAACCGTTATCAAACTCTGCTGGAACAGGGTTTTCTTTTTGACCTGAAGGTTAAACAAAGTGTCCAGAAAAATCATTTATAGAAAAAGTATGTTTTTTCCCAGCGTTCTGTTGGACGCTTTCGTCTGATAATAAAGGAGAGAATTAATTTGTCCTTCTTTTGCATGCTTTTTTTCCGTAAATCGGAAAACAACCATGATTCGCAACAATCCCCTCATACAATCTGTATTTGCTGTGCTATTGCTGGCCTGCC
>JBCBZF010000648.1:0-4250 GCA_039815525.1 Bacteroidota bacterium
AAAAATTGGGTGTAGATCTCAAGCTTACTCAGATAATACCGGCGAATGGCATCGGGAATATCAGCCCTTTTGGTGCTTCGAATCAAGTTATGGAGTTTCCTTAAAGCCAGCTCCCGGTCATCATCTTGATTGCGATCATACCTGGCCTCAATGATGATCATCTCAAGTTCAAGCTGCATGCGTTTGGAATGAAGGGAACTGGGAAGAGAGCGAATTACTTCATCATATTCCTTTTTGGCATTGTGAATGATGACTTTGCCAAAGAGGCGGATATCCGCTTTATGTTGTTCCTCTGGCAATTGATCCTGAAAGCGCTCAATGCAAGGCATGATTTTATCAATCTGATCAGACCATTCATACATGATGATCAGGTTTTTAATTGTGGCGAGGCTGATGGGAGGATGGGGAAAGGGAAAGTCATCACTGTACATCCATTCATACCAATTCATTCGCCTGCGTAAACTGTCAGGCGTGCCGTATTGAAAATATAGGTTTTGCAGTTTTGTGTAAATGGTTAGGGCAAAATTGATGCCTTCAGAAGGTGAAAAATGACTAGCCATGCTTTTGAAACGATGGCCAATCTCTTCAGTGTCGTCTCTTTCATTTCGTAAGAGCAGCAAGATGTCCCATATCAACAAAAGCAGAGCTTTATCGGGCAACTCTTCCGAAAGGTCCTGAATCGCATTGATTAAAAACTGATTGGCAGGTGTGTCGCCACAGTTTGGGTGTTCTGGATAGTAATACTGAAGGATGAGGAGGTTCCGCAATTTTCGGTGCATCCAGTACAGTTGGAAGCTTTCATCCAGGTCTACCGCTGCTTGTGGCATATGATCCCGACTGGACCTCTGGGAGAGATCGGTCAGAACCTGTTCATCTCTCGTATACCGCCGATAAGCATGCTCGATGTCCTGAATTGGCGCTGTCCTCAGGCTTTTGTTCACTTTTTTCAGGTGCCGGTCAAAAGCTTTGGGCAGATGTAATTCTGAATAGCTCTCGAGTAAAAGCCAATCATGCAATTCAGCATGATCTTCCAGATTTTGCATGATCAGGAAGCGTTCCACAGATCGTTTGAGTTCCGTACAAATACGGCGAAACCTTTTGTCCTGAAAAGGCCGGTCCGGATAGAGCACCCGCCAATGCCGTTCTTTCTTCAGCCATTCCGCTTCATCAAAGTGCGAAAGCATGGCTTGGCCCAGTTGATTTGCCTTAAGGTCAGGTATGTCATATTCCAGGAAACGAGCGAGTTGGGGCCTGAGTGTGGAAGGCAATGCCGCGATGATCTGATAAACATCAACAGAGGAAAGGCTCATACAGGAAGGTACAAAATACGGCGCGAAAAGGAACAATTCTTTTGTGGAAACCGCTATTTAATCCACTGGAGGCCGATTTCTTTGATTGAAGGCGGGAAGGTAGAAGGAACAATCGGGTAATATTGGTCTGCTTTTTGTCACAGATAGCTCCTTTTTTTGAGAGGTAGCTGTGAAAAAAATGTCAAAGCCCATTACCAACACATTCTCTCTTCTCCTACTGGACAATTACCAGACGCACTGCATGTCTCACAAGCGTGTACCCGGCACAGTTCATCTGTTGTCCTATCTGGTCAGGCATCATTTAATTGATGAAACCTCCCTACGGCATTACGTGATCCTTGAGTCTTACCAGAAAATGCTGGAGGAGGGGCAGTACCGCTCAAAAAATGCAATGGTCAAAATATTGGCCCAACAGCTTTGCATGCATGAGAACTCAATATACAACGTCATCAAAGACCATAAAAACAAGTTTCTCCCAACTCCATCTGAACCCGATGCTCAGCCAGTACCAGCTGGCTAGCAACTCACACAAACGTCCAAATTAGCGCACTTCCCAAATTTTTAACCATGGCAAAAAACGATTTTTTTGATCTACTCAATCAAGGTGACCTGGAAGAAGCCATTTCATTGATGCGGGCTCAGTTTCAGGATGATCCGGTTGTTCAGTTCCAGTTAGGGAGAATTTGCAAAAGACTAGAGGGGGACTCTGACCTGAACGAACTACGCTCTGGCCTTGCAACGCTATATCGGTTTGGAGACAGCCGTATGGCACTTGTGTAAGAGCAAAGTTCGAAAGAACGAAGAGAGAAGGGGCCATCCGGCCCTTTCTTATTTTAACAACGCCAGCATTTTTCGTTTAGCAATGGGAATGATGGCTTCTTCCTCAGGGTAGGGCCGCAAGCTCGACAATAGATAGGTAGCTGGATTGGGTAAGTCAGAAAAACGCTGCACCAATTTCCGTTTCATGGCTTCATACGTATTGGCAAGACTATAGGTAAATGATTGTCGGTGCTGGAAGGAGATCCCGTAATAATTGGCATCTGTATTCTCAAAGAATGCGACATGATAGGCAAAAGCTTTTACCTCTTTGGAGGGAGAAATCTGAATCAGTACGTAGCCCTCTTTTTTATACAGAGGGGAAATCCCAATTGGCTCCAGTTGAATGGTATCTTCGATTGATTCGTATATCTCTTTTCCGTTGCGAAGTTTTTTCTGGAAAATGGGCAATGCGAAAGAGATGATGGCCCCGACTGAAGCCATGATTTCACCATCCTTCACCTCATTTTGATAAACCAGATTCAGCTCACGCAATGCTTCCGGATCAATTTTCTTGGGAAAGGCATCGAGGAGCCGGCTTTTGCTCTCCTGAAATTGTCTGAGATTATTGTAATGGGAGATAAGCTCAGACAATGGAGGATAAAGCCGGTAGGAGGCAAACTCTTTGCTTACATGCTGGAGATAAGCCAGCAGGATGTACTTTTTGTATTCAAAATCGAGGTTCCCTTCTAAAAACCAATCATTGCTGAGTCTTTTCATAAGAGATATCTGTGTAATGCATATAGAATATACGCAATATCCCTTTGAGACAGGGCGAAAATACCAGGCTTATATTACCTCAGCAGCGGCGGCCACAACTTTTTTGGTGTTTCCAACAAATATCTGGTCATCTACAACGATGACCGGTCGTTTCAGAAAGGTATACTCTTCCAGAATGTAGCGGCGGTAGTCCGCTTCCCCCAAATTCTGCTCGTTTAAGCCCATTGAACGATACTTCATGGCTCTGCGACTGAAAAGCGCTTCGTAGGAACCTGCTAAATCTTTCATCTGATCAATCTGCTCAGGAGTAATTGATTCGGATTTAATCTCCTGAAAGACGACATCTGAACCGGGGTTCAGCTCTTTGATGATACGCTGGCAGGTGCCGCAATTGCCAAGGTGATAGATTTTTTTCATGAAGACTCTTTCGAAAACTAACTATTGGAGCAATACTTTGGTTTGGAAACGATCGCCATTGGTTGCTGTAGCCTGTATTAGATACATACCCCGTGGCAATTGGTCTACCTGAAGTGAATGGGCCGATTGTGAGAAACCTTGTTGGAGGACCGTCTGACCAGCATGATTAAAGAGCTGAACCTGCCAAGCCGCGGCTTCGGGCAAGAGGAGATCAAGCTGGGTTGTTGCTGGATTTGGATACACCAACAAACTTTGCACACCTTGTCCTGTCAATTCTACCTGATTGGATTGGTAGACATGTCCATCGGGTAACTGGAGACTAACCCGGTAACGCAGACGCTGATTTTGGTTGGCAGCATCCTGAAATTGATATTGAACTTGTTCAGACTGCAGCGGAAGATTGGCGACGCTTGTGAATGTCTCTCCCTCAGCTGCTTTTTCAATGACAAAGGTCCCATTTTCTTCCTGACTACTGATGGTCCAACGCAATTGTGTGAAGGGACCTTCTGCTGAGGCTTGCAGAGTTATGTCTATCGGTGCCAGTAGAACATTCACCGTCTGACAAACGCCAAATTCAGAAGAATTGCCATTCACATCGGTGGCTACCGCAGTGACCTCTCCTCCAGACCCAAAAGAACCTGGAATTACCCAATTGCCAATGCCATCAGCGGTGGCGGTTCCCAGGAAGGTACGACCCTGACAAGGCGCACCGGGACAACCTGCCGTATCATGGAGATATAAATCTATCGTCGCACCAGCTTGGGCAGTACCGAAAATGCTGCTCACATCGGGTGTTACGATCACAGGTACTGGCATACTGCTGTTGGCCGCTCCGGTGAGCGTAATCCCTGCTGTTGTATTGCAAAAGATACTGTTGAGCCGGATTGTATTTTGGGTGACGGAAGCATCCAGGGTGATACCAGTCTGATTAAATCCAATGGTATTGCCAGCCGCCGCGGTGGTACCACCGATAACATTATCGGTACC
>JBCBZF010000168.1:0-8765 GCA_039815525.1 Bacteroidota bacterium
AAAGAGGATTGTGATTGGTTAGCTCAAGTTTTTGATGCAAATGGAGAAGATGGCTGCGGTTTTTATTTCAAGTTGCGGGATGGGAGAGTTGTTTTTCCAACCAATGAATCAGAATTCCCTTTTCGTTTACGCGAAGGCATGCATGTGTATACCAGTTTCAAATATGATTCCCGCCAGTACACTTGTACCATTATTCGTCCGGTTTATGTAACCTGTATTAGCGAGGTACTGAATGAAAACCGCCCACAATTCGATAGAGTAGAAGATTAAGAAAGCAGATAGATTGGAAAGTTTCATGAGACCGGCCGGGCGATTGCCCGCCGGTTTTTTTGCGATCAATGCTGATGATGGCTTGCGTTCTGGTAATGCTTGCGGAGTAAATCTTCTCCGAAGTCGTCGGTTAAATCCCGCCAAACAGTGTGAATGTGATTGGCTTCGTTTTGCGCATTGTCATATTCGATCAGCATATCGGGACCATGAATACGGTAGTAATGCGCCTCTCCTCTCTCCAGACTTCCGGCCCATCCAAAATACAATTGATCGAGTCCTTTTTCGCGCAGCAAATCCCACTGTAACGCTGCAATATCGGCCTGCATATTGTCAAGATAGGTTCCCAATAACTCCAGAAGCTTACTCTTTTGTTGGTCTCCCATCTGCCCAACCGCCAGACCTTCAAATTGAAGGGGATCTACCTTTTGTTTGACAAAAGTGATGATTTCCATCGGCGCTTCCGCTGTCAACATGGCGCTTACCTGCTGATCGGCCGGAAGCATGTTCATCAGTTCACGGGCCAGATCTTCCTCGCGATGGAGTACTCTGGTGCCTTTGTATTTTCCTTCCCGTACTTCCCCCGGATTGGCCCCTAGAAAGGCAGGCGTGAAGGCCAGATTGTTATCGACCACAGTAAAATTGAGGGAGACATGATGGCCTTCCAGTCGCCATCCCCATACAGGCTCGGCCGGGTCTCCGGCAATCAGGAAATAGTATAGAGCCGGATTGCGCCAGTCATTGTCTACCGGACGCTCTTCTAACTCTTGCAACACCCGCTCCAACTGCATAATTCCAGCAACTTTCTGGCTTCCCTGCTCACTCAGACAGCTTTTTAATAATTTTTGTGCCGCATCTTGTTGTGCCGGATTCATTTCACGAAGTGGCAGGCCGGCCCGAACTTTTGGGAAAAAGTGCCAATCTTTTCGCAATGAATCAGAGAATTCAATCTGAGCTTTGCCACGCTCTTCAGGTCCGAGCGTTTGAAGAAATGCAAGTGCCTGTGTGGAAAGGGTGGGTGTCAGCGTACTTTGGGTTTGGGTCGAAGAATCAGTTTCATCATTCTGGGCAGAAGGCGGACGCTGGCAAGCAGTCAGGAGGCCCATCAGGCAGAGGATTGCGAAAAAGTCTTTCATGAGGAAGTAGTCGTGTAATGATTCTTAGGAGAGGGTGGATTTCCGGGAAAAAGAGGCGAGAAATGGCCCGGGATCAGGATGGTCAATCAGTTTTTTGTCCAACACCTGCAACACCCTTGAAGGGAAGTCGCGAATGATGCTGTATTCGTGTGTGGCCATCAAAATGGCTGTCCCACTTTGGTTAATGCGACGCAGGATCTCCAGTACATTTTGGGAAGCTTCGGGATCGAGATTACCGGTCGGCTCATCTGCGATGAGTACCAGAGGGTCATTGATCAATGCACGCGCAATGGCAATACGTTGTTGTTCGCCACCAGAAAGTTGGTGTGGCATGGCTTTGGTTTTGCCTGACATGCCCACTTTCATCAGCACTTCCGTGATGCGGTTTTTGATCTTGACGCGATCCCGCCAGCCGGTTGCCCGCAGGGCAAAGCGAATATTCTGGTATACATTTCGATCTGGTAGCAGCTGAAAATCCTGAAATACAATGCCCAGTTGTCGCCGGAGCATCGGAATCTGATCATCCTGAATTCTGTCTATATCATAATTGCCAAGACGAACCCAGCCAGTATCAGCTTGGCAGTCTGCATACAGCAATTTCAACAAGGTACTTTTCCCACTACCGGTACGCCCCACCAGATACACAAATTCACCCATACGGACCCGAAAACCTACATTGTGCAGGACTTCATGATTGCCAAAAGAAACCCCTACCTGATCCAAACGAATGATTTCCCTGGTCTGCTCCATCAGATTTCAACCTTGGTCATTTTTCCATAATCTTCCATCCCATCAATCACTGCCTGAATCTGTGCGGCATGATCCGGATCTTTTACCACTTTGGACAGGCGCTCTTTACGACCTGGACGAAAATACCCGATCAGGGTCAGGTTTTCATCCCGCAACTGTATGTAGTCCGGGATTTTGGCTTTTCCCTTCACCTTCATCAGATAATAAGTGTTCATAAGTGCAATGTTGACTGATCGATGGTAAGATAAAACGAAATGGGCAAGGCCGCAATTGGTTGAACAGCCTGCAAACATCATACAATCGTACAATGGCTGCATCCTTCAACCGGCTTTTTTCGTAGTTTTGAATACCAATGAAAACGAAAGATCGCATACTGGCAGCTGCCCTCCGCCTGTTCAATGAACAAGGTGTGAGCAATGTGTCCAGCCGGACGGTGAGTGATGATCTTCAGATCAGCTATGGCAATCTCACCTATTATTTCCCTAAAAAGGAAGACATCATTTATCAGCTGTACATGAATATGCAGGCTGAGCTGGACCAGCAGTTTTCAAAACTACGGCAGGAGATCTTTCAATTTGACTTCATGGTCCGCAGTCTGCGTGGTACCCTGGAAGTCCTTCACAGCTATCGCTTTGTTTTTCTTGATCTGACCTACCTCACCCGAAAGTTCCCGAAAATCAAGGCACATGCTGTGCGACAGTATCACAGTCGGCAAGAAATCGGAAAGCAGATTTTTGGCTTCCTGATGCGTGAAGGTTACCTGAAAGAAGAAAAAGTAGAAGGGCACTACGACATGCTGGTACACAATGTCGTGATGATCCTCAATCTCTGGATCATGGATTCAGAGATTTACTACCGTGGCTCAGAGTCGGCCAAGGTTGATCACTACCTTGAACTGATTTACAGTTTTGTGCGGGCTTCTCTCACCAAAAAGGGTGCAGATGCCTTTATGGATGTCTACCGGGAATTTCAGCCGCCTTCTTCGCGCTTATCAGGCGTCTCCCAGGACTAATACGTCCATTCCGTCCATGTCCTGAGAAAGATCCAGCTGACAGGAAAGACGGCTTTGTTCTGTACGATTGGATAAGCTGTCAATCATGAACTCCTCATCTCCTTCTACTTTCGGAAGTTTTTCGCCGCCTTTGCGGACCTGAATGTGGCAAGTACCACATCCAGCCATTCCACCACAAATTGCAGCCACATCGAATCCTTCTTCCGTCAGGATTTCCATGAGGTTACCAGAAGGATTGGGTTTGAAGGAAACACTGCGTTTGCTGCCGTCTGTATCTTCTACGTGTATCGTTACCATGCCGTGGGCAAATTCTATTTTGTTGAAAGTGATATTAACGCCGCTTTCCCCTGCATTGTTTTGAGCAATTGGAAAGAAGCGAGATTTTTTCAGGGCCAAAAGTACCGATCTCTACCCTACTTTACCACCCGATCTTGATTTCTACGCCTTCCTCCTCCGGATGGGCCTGGCAGGTCAGGACCCGCCCTTGTGCCACCTCAAAATCAAGTAGTGCATCATTCCGCTCCATACGTACCTTGCCTTTCAGGATTTTACCCATACAGGAAGCACAGGTACCGAGCTTGCAGGAGTGGGGAAGGGAAACATCTTGTTGTAAGCCCGCCTCCAAAATACTTAATCCGGCTGGTACCACGAATTGGTGTTTTTCTTCGCCCAAGTATACCACTACATCGAAAGCATCGCCATCAGTTGGCAAATTGGCTTTTTGCTCACTTTCGGGTTGATAAAAGGATTCTGTTAGAATTTGGTTTTCAGAAATCCCAAGATCCTTTAAGCCCTTTTTGACCAATGCCATCATCCCTTCAGGGCCACAGAGATAATGAAGTGAGTGTGAAAAAGTAGCATGATGTTGCTTGCCCCAGGCGTTCAGCCATTCCTGATTGATGCGACCACTGGCATGGTTCAACGCACGCCGCTTGCTGCCTTGCGAAAAGAAAAAGCGTAAGCTGAAGCGTTTGGGGAAGCGAGTCAGGAGTTCGCATAAAGCCTGGTAAAAAATACAATCCGCCTCATTCTTGCTGCCGTAGTTTAGGTGAATATGGCTCTCTGGTTCATTGTACAGAACGGATCGAATGATGGACATGATTGGGGTAATGCCACTTCCCCCTGCCCATAAGGTAAAATGTCGATGTTCCTTCACAGAATTCTCAACGATGAAGCGCCCCAGGGGCCGGCTGCATTCCAGCTTCATGCCAGCTTTGGCGTATTGATGCAGAAAATTAGACACCAAGCCGCCTGCTACCCGTTTGATGGTAATGGCGAGACTGTCATCCAATCGAGGGGCAGTCGAAATCGAGTAGGATCGATAATGCGCTTCTCCATCGATCATGACCTTGATGGTCAGATATTGGCCGGCTTTGTACCAGATCCGGTCTACTTTCGGCTGACGGATATGCAGACTGATGGTGTCGCTGGTCTCACGCACGACCTGGTCAACGGTCAGGAGATAGGGCATAGCAATTATTCTTCGTTTTCGCGAAAGGAACTGGGATACAAGACACTTTTCGGGATGATGCGCAGCAGGATGGGTAGGGTCAAAGAGCCAAAAGGCAGCATGAAGATGGTCAGAGCCGGAATGGCACGTAAAATATCCAGAAGCTGGTTTCTGACTTTCTCCTTTTCTGCCTTGGTAAGTGGCGTTTTGCGTGATTTCTGCAAAAGACCCATCAATTCACGGCTCTCGCGGATTTCCTGAGCGATGCGGCGCTGATTTTTGCGAATGGCCCGGCGCATGCCAGATAGCATTCGTTCGCTCACAATCCGATAATTCTGTTTGATCTGGAGATAATGGACGTCTTCCCAATAATTTTGTACGAAGGTCTCTACGGCCAGCATACTGTGCAGGAATTCTTCTGCTTCCAGATCCATTTGGCCGGCCATTTTTTGCAAAAAATGCTTCTCTTCCTCGCTTACCTTCCGGCTCGAATGGATGGTCAGGATCGCCAGCTCAAGGAAATACTTGCGCATGATCCAGGTATCCACCACTGTAAAATCCAATTCGGCCAGGCCAATTCCTTTTTCAAACAGGCTGGTCGCCTGACGTTTTTTCGGAGCAGGCAAATTAGCAGAGAGCAAAAAATAATTGAATAAATCCCGTTCGCCCTGCTCAATTTTTTCGTCTGCATGCGCGGCAGCGGCCATGATCTTGAGCATTTTGAGGCGCATGTCCTGCCGCTTTTGCTTGAGCGATTCTTTTGACTTCCGGTGTCCTCTTTCAATCCATTCTACGAAATAGATCAGATCAAAAAAAAGCAGGGAATTGTGAAAAAAACTGCTCCAGAAATTCCGCCAATCATAGCCTACGCTGATACGGTGATCAATGATGTATTCAATCTGATCCACCATCAGGCGACTCTTCCCCAAAAAGCTGCGGATTGGGCGTGCATAACGTTCGAAGTTTTGTTTATAAAAGTTTCGGACGTCAGTTACCACTTTCTTGACCGAATCTTCGATCGGTTTATCCGGCTCATATCGGACAAACAGGCCCGTGAAGAGGAGCGCTTCAGCAAAAAGCACTTTTAGTTTATCCTTTTCACTCCATTCTTCAGTACGTGGATAGGGAAATTCATGATCCAAAAAGCGAATAGGATACCCATACATCAATCCGGATGGTTGAAGTTTTTGGTACAAAAACTTCTGCAAAGATTGACTTTCACGGGTGATTTCCAGATGGGCAAGCGCAGGCGTTTCGGCCAGATGCTTTTCATGAAAAAGCAGAAAGCGGGCCAGCCATCCCTTATCGCTTGGATTCATGGCGTGAAGCTACAAAAAAAGACCTTCCTGTAAATGGGAAGGCCTGGCTTTCAGTATATTTTTTATCCTCAGGAATCTGTGGATTCGTCTGAATTGGATTCTGTATCGGTTTTGGTATCCGGGTCTGGGGTCGCTTTGGGCGGTACCCCAAAGATACTTTCTCCCAATGACTGCCCACCTTCAGCTCCGCCAGCAGCACCCAGCATCCCACCAATCATGGCGCCAAGGGCTGTACCGATTGCAGGTACCACTGAGCCCAGGGTCGCACCGATGGCTGCGCCGCCGATGGCCCCGCCAGTACCGCCAAAATTTTTGACAGTAGATATTTTGTATTGCTGTTCAGTGAGCTCGCCTTTTTGCCATTTATAGGTATCGATCCCCTGATCGACAGCCCCAAAACAAATGGCGGACATTGCACCTGAGCGGGCAAATCTTTTAAGGAACTCGCTCCCAAGGCGATTGGAGACAGCTTTTGCGCCTTCCCGCAGCGTAAGAGCGGCGGCCGTTCGGGAACCGGTCCGAAAAGCGGCTTTTCCACCTTTGTCTAGGACGCGATTGGTATATTCTACCTGACCGATTTTCCCCTCCTTGTAATCGTCATAGCTGTTCAAGCCTTCCTTAACCATGCCATTGACCCCTTCGATTGCTGCCATGACGGCGGCTTGAAAGGCAATATCCATAGCTGGAGGAATCTCAGGAGCAGGAGGGTTCATTGGCCCGACATGCTGTTCGACAAAGTCAATGTCAATCTGCACTGCATCAGTCATATCTGACGCCATCATTCCGCGGGCAAGTGAAGAATTCGAATGGTTTCGTGCCATACGATAAAATAAGATTTATCTCGTTATACGAATATACGCTTCAGAGGTTAGAAGCGCAATGTTCAAAAAAGGCAAATCCCAACGCGGTCTTCCTTCAGCATTTGACAAAAATGATGTCGATATTTGCTGATCTGGAATATTCAAAGTGCGACCCTATGACATTTGTTATGTTCAAACACGTGATGATTCGATTCTTTTTTACCCTGGTCTTGATTTCCGGACTTGCTCTTGCCCAACAATCTGCTTCAGGAGGCACCATCAAAGATGCCCTGGAAGATGCACTCAGTACACACATTCGCAATCTTTATGCTCCTAAAGGCTGTCCACGCAACGATATGGTGCACAATTTTACCAAAGGCATTAAAGTGATTAAGCGACAGGAAATAAGCGGAACCTTACGCCTTTGGGGCCAGGCAGGTGTCAACTATCGGAATGCCCGAACCGGGGGTGATGGCCGGATTCAGTTTTATGCTGAACTACGGAAAGATGATGGTGAGATTTATGTTTCACGTCTGCGGTGGAAGGTAGGACAGTGTATGAAGTACAAAACCTTGTACGAGATTTAAGCACAATATTTTAGTTTTTATTTAACGTTCGTTAAATTTTTCCTGCAATTTTCACCAGAACCTTGCCGTGGAGCAATCGTTCCTATCGTTAAATTGTACCTATCGGTCTAAACCATCTGGTCTAATTATGGGATACAAACACGATAAATCAGCCATCATTGCCCAAGGGGTCGAGTTGATTCGTAAAAACGGCTATCACAATGTCGGGATCAATCTCATTCTGAAGACCATGGAGATTCCCAAAGGGTCTTTCTATAATTTTTTCGACAGCAAGGAAGCATTTGGAGAGGAAATATTGAACCATTACGGAGAGAGGAGTCTGAAGATGATCAAATCCTATCTCGATAAACCTGCTCCTTCCCCCCTGCTCCGTTTGCAAGAATTTTATCGTATGCTGATCAACAGCAATGAGTCCGACGGCATGGATGCCGGTTGTCTGGTCAACAATATGCTGATTGAATTGGGGGGCATCAATGAACGCTTGGGTAAAGTTGCAGACCGCAATTTTGAAATCTGGTTGGATACGATTGCGACTTGTATCAAGGAAGGCCAAATGAAAGATGAAATCATTGCACACGTTCCGGCCAGGGATCTGGCAGAATTCCTGCACGCAGGATTGTATGGCGCTTTTGCCCGTATGAAGGCCAAAAGAGACCGTGTTTATCTGGACAAATGGTACACAATGAGTTTTGAATACATTCGGCAATAATTTTTTTGCACAAAAATAAACAGACTGGTCTAAATTAATTATCACTAAACTTCATTCATCAAATCATCATGCAAAAGTTGTTGAAAATCGTATCGCTGAGTGTGCTGAGCCTCCTGATGGTTCAGATGGTGCAGGCACAGAAGAAAGTGAAGACCTTCAAGGTTAGCAAGATCATTCCCTATTCTGCTGATCAGGTGTGGGCGGTAGTGGGAGAAGACTATGGTGCCATTGCCAACTCTCACCCGCGCATCATTTCCTCTGAATACATCAATGGCTCACTTAAAGCAGGAGAAGGCGCGGAAAGAGTGTGCAACTTCAATGACAAGGGCACACAGTATCTGAAGGAGAAAATGGTCAATTATGATCCGGATAACCGCACCTTCATCAATCAGGTGTACCAGGCCGGTAAGTTTCCAGTCGATGAAGAACTGACCAGGGCGGTGTACAAGGTTGAGGCGGTATCCGCCACATCCAGTCGCCTCACCTTTGACATGCAGTTCAGGACCAAGCCAGCCTTTATGGGTGGGATGATGAAAGGCAGCTTTAAGAAGCTGATCAATGATTATTTCATCGCCATTGAGCACCACATTAAGACTGGTGAAAAAGTAAGCCGGGACAATTTCAAGGATATCAGAAAAATGTATGCCAGCAAGTCCTAAGAGTTTTTTTAGTATGCCTTACAATCACAGGGACGCAAGCAATTGCGTCTCTGTTTTTTTAGAACATTATAGGAGG
>JBCBZF010000280.1:0-7153 GCA_039815525.1 Bacteroidota bacterium
CAACAGTCTGCCATTGCCCGCATCCAACCGGAAGATCCGTTTCTCTCCTTTCACCGCTTTCAGCACATTTATATGCCTTTGTTGTATGTGCTGTATAGCCTCAATTGGTTTCTGGTCCGGGACTTCAAGGACTTTCGAAACATTGGCTGGGGCAGCAATAAAGAATTGAAGCTGGGACGAAAAGACCTCCTGGAACTGATCGGTGCCAAACTGCTCTATTTTTCGTTGATGGTGATTTTGCCTTCTTTGATCTCTCCCTTGCATTGGGGATGGTTTCTGCTGGGCTTTTTTATCAAGCATGCGGCGGCCAGCCTTTTTGGTGTGTTGGCCCTGGTGTCTGTCCATGTCGGTGCAGATGCTGTCTTTTTCCAAGCCGGAAAAGACGATCATTTTGAGGAGTCCTGGGCTGAGCTACAGTTTCTATCGGCCATTGATTTTTCCCCGAAAAACCGATTGATCCGCTTTCTCTTTGGCGGTTTCAATCTCCATACCTGTCACCATTTGTTTCCTCATATCAATCACATTCATTATCCCGCCATTACCTGCATCATGCGATCGGTGGCGGCAGAATATCGTTTGCCCTATCGCAGCCGAAGCCTGGGTGCTGCTTTGATTTCGCACTGGCACTTTTTGCGCAATCACAGCATGCAGCCTCAGGAAATTCTGGAAGAAGCTTTTTAACACTTTTCCCATGAAAAAGACCACGATTGTATCATTGATGATACTGGTTCTGCCCTTGTTGCAGGGATGCTTCGGATTTTACACCAATAAATCCGTCAAAAGCGAGCGTCTGACCCAATACTATTATGGACCAGCCCCCGATTGGCAGCAGTTTTTGATTGATCACAGCCAAAAGCGACCGATCATTCTGCTTTATACACCGGAAGAGGTCCTCCTGGTAAAAGGCTGGACATTTGAAGGAAACATGCTAAAAGGTAGCCTGACACCGGTTGCAAAAAGTTTTCAATCATTTGTTCCCGAGAGTAAAAAAGTGTTCTCCCGCACCAAAATCCCCAAAGAGTTGCGACGGGAAATGTTGGCCACCCTTAGTTTGGAAACTGACCTACCACTGCAGGAAGGCGTGGCAGAAATCCCGGTGGATCATCTGTCAGAAGCCCAATTTTTCACCCGAAACTGGGGACTCAATGTTCTGGCCAATGCACCAACCGCTATTGTAGGTGCAACCGCTGTCGGTGCCGGTATTTTGGCGATTGCCTGTAATTGTCCCCGGGTATACAGCTTTGATAAAAACGGGCGGCAATTGCAAGGTTCGTTCATCTCCGGCGCCATCGCAAAATCATTGGAACGCGAAGACTATCTGCCACTTGATCTGAACCTTCAGCCCGGTGAACCGATTCGTCTGCAAATCGCCAATGAATTACCAGAATATGAATACATCAACTCCGTCCAGTTGTACAAGGCGAAAATCGCAGATAAGGAAACCGTTGGGATTTTGACCCATAGTGGACTCTATGCTTTTGAAGAGTTGATTGCCCCGTTTTCCGCAAAGAATATTTTGAATCAGGATGTATTTGCTGAGGTCAATACTGAGGATGAGAAAAGTTTTCAATTTGATGAAAAAACCTTGCTGGATTCTCTGAATACACTGCATCTCTCTTTTCGGAAGGATCAGTTGGGTAAAAAACCTGTGCTGGTCGTCAAGGGACGACAAACCGAATGGCTGGAGATGGTAGCCGAAGCTTTCTTTGGCTTACTGGGCAACAAATTTGATAAATGGACCGCCCGTATGGACAAGGCCGATCCGGAAAAATATGCTGCCAATGCATCCCGTAGGGGTATCTCCATGAATGCCTGGCTGAAAACAAATCAGGGGTGGGAGATGATCGGAACCTTCCACAATGCAGGTGTCATCAAAGAAAAGATTTTGGGCCTGCCGATTGATTTGTCAGAAGTGGTGGGAGAAAATATCGAAATCAAACTCGAAAGCGCTTATCGACTCTGGGACATCAACCAGGTTGGTATCAGTCCAAACTGGCGGGAAATAGACGATTTTGTGCCGATCCCGATGATTTCTGCGATCAATGAGAAAGGTGAAAAAATAAATGAACTGATCCATACACATGATGAACAATACGCCATTCAACCAGATTCAGGTTCGTTCATGGATGTACTGTTCACCAATGATCTTGAACCAGGAGAAAAAGTCTTCCTCAAGGGCGGCGGCTATTATTACCACAATCGCCAACTCGATCAGCCGATCAATCGCAAGGCTTTAATCAGCCTGCGGAAGCCTATCAGCACCCATCATTTTTCACAAGCCATCGAATCAATTTATGCAACGCACCAAAGAAGCGACATTGCCGCTCCCATACAGCATGTCAACAAATAAACAGGCCTTCCGGCAGGTGAGCGGATTGGAATTCCGCCTGGTCCAGCTGGCTTTATTCGTCAATCTGTACTGGATTGCGCTGAAGCTCTACCGCCATCCGCTTAAAGCGGGCCGTGCGCTCAAGCGATTGATCCGACATGGTCAGAATGTAAGCGGGGCACAGCCCTTGCAAAAAGGATTTGCCATTGATGGCAAATATGGATGGGACATGTTTCATCCACTTTGGCCCTCGCCCGCTTTCGACAAATTTTTCACCCACCATCTGGAGGAATTGATGCCTTCAGGAAAAAGATTGGGTGTGTTGCGTCGTCTGCTGGTGGCCATCACCAAGCGTTGTCCGCTGCAATGTGCGCATTGTTCGGAATGGGATACGCTCAATCAGGCCGATATTCTGGATCGGGAAACACTGCGTGAAAAGATTCAGGAATTGGTGGACTATGGTGTCAGTCAGATAGTTTATTCCGGTGGTGAGCCATTGAGCCGGTTCTCGGATCTGGTCTATTTGGTTGGTCATTTTCGGGACAGCAGCCAATGGATTTATACTTCAGGCTATGGTCTGAGTATGGAAAAGGCGAAAAAACTCAAAGCGGCTGGCTTAACAGGTGTTGCGGTGAGCCTCGATCACCATCTCCCCAATGGACACAATCATTTTCGGGGCAGTCTGAAAGCATTCGAATGGGTACGCAAAGCAATCGCCAATTGTCAGGCCGTCGGCCTGCTGGTCAGTGTGAATGTCTGTCCGACCAAAGAATATCTGGCTGAGCATGGCTTTCAATCCTTCATTGATCTGATGCTGACCTGGCAGGTGCCCATCGTCAATGTACTTGAACCACGGGCAGTCGGCCATTTTGCCGGACAGGATGTTGCCTATGGCCCCAGTGAGAAGCAATTGATGGAAGACTTTTTCCGGCGCTACAATTTTTCTGATCAGAGACAGATCGGTCCTATCATCACCTATCCAGGGCTATCCAGGAAAAAAGTTCGCTGTGGTGGCGGCATTTCCTATTTGCTGCTTGACGATGACGGTACACTTCGTCCCTGTCCCTTCTGTAAAACTCCCATTCAATCACCTGCCCAACAGGATAGCCCAGTACGGGAATCCTGCGAAGCTTAATCTTGATTATCATGAACTGGATGATCTTTTTACCGCTTGGCGCGATGTTCAGCGTCTTCGGACTCTATATGCTCTTTTATACGTTTACCCCGCAGAATATGCGGAAATGGAAAATCAATCTGTCTTTTCCATCGAAGGAAGTGGTCAGAAACGAAATGCGCTTCAGCTTCTACTCGATGTTGATGTTTGCTGGTGTGGGTTGGGGCATGAATCAGTTGCTTTCTCTGGATACGCATCAATTGTATCAGTCTGTTGGAGAAATGGGCTGGATGTACACAATCCTGAGTCTGCCTTTAATGTTCGTGCTGCATGACGCCTGGTTCTACTGGAGCCATCGCTTATTGCATATGGACATCTTGTACCATTCAGTCCATAGCTGGCATCATACATTTGACAATCCCACACCCTTTGCAGCATACGCATTTCATCCGGTGGAAGCACTGATGCAGATCGGCATTCTTCCGCTGATGATGGTATTGTTTCCTGTCCACGAAAACGTCTTCATTGGCTATGCCTCCTTTGTCTTGTTCATGACTGCATATGGACATCTGGGATTTGAACTCAGACCCCGCAAGCCGAAGATCTTCAGCATTTTCAATACTGGGGTGCATCATCATCAGCACCATCAGTACTATCACTTCAACTACAGTTTGTACATGAATCTCTGGGACCGCTGGATGGGCACCAATCATCCGACTTATCCAGCAGCACATGAAGCATTTGCAGATGAACGGGAGAAGATGAATGACAAAGAATCCATCGTGGTTTAATGTGGTAATCGGAGCGTGTACGCCCGCCACAAAAATATGTGGCGGGCGCCCTTTTTATCTTCTCAACAATACTTTTTTGCTTTCACGGAAATTGCTGCCGTTGATCTGGATGATGTAATAACCATTGGTCAACTGGCTTGCTAGCTGCACCGGAATCTGCTGAGGAACATTGGCCTGGAGTTGGCCTTCATAGATCCGCGCTACAGTCGCGCCATTCATGTTCATCATACTGATTTCAACCGACTGGCTTTCCTGCAGCATCAGGTTGATATTGCCTTCACCCCGAAATGGATTAGGGCCAAAAGTAAACTGATTCACGGGATCGGCTTCCACCCGGATTTCGACCCGATCACTGAAATCAAACTGACCATTGAAATCCACTTGTTTCAGACGGAAAAGATGGCTGCCTGACAGCAAAGGATCAGACTGAAAGCTGTATTCCTGCATGTTTTGTGTGGTACCAAAGCCTTCTACCCAGCCCATTGACTCAAAGTTTTGGCCATCGATCGAATGCTGAATCTCAAAACCGTCATTGTTTAGCTCTGTTGCCGTAGCCCAAAAAAGATAGGCTTTCCCATCCCGGTTTTCTGCTTCAAAAAACAGATATTCTACTGGCAGTGTCTCCACCTCACCCTGGGTCTTCACCACCATGCTGGTATTCGGTACTGAGGTATTGCTGGCAGTCAGCAAACTTTCTCCAATCGGGAGATTCGGATCAATGTCGACTTCATAACGAATCACGATTTCATCTCCGGGAAAAAGGCGCATCTCATTGATGGACAGAATGTCGGAGCTTATACTGGACCCATTGTACACAAAATCACCATTGGTACTGGCCACAGAGATATTTTGAACGCTTGGGAAACTGCCATTGGCTGTCACAGTATCCGCAAAACTGACTCGATACGCACCATCAAAGCTTCCGCCATCATTGGGATTACTGATCCTGACTTCATATGTCAATCGCTCTCCAGCCAGAGGCTGTCCGTTGACAACCGACTTTGTTACGGTAAATGGCCGCACCACTGAAACCGGCGTGGGACTGCCCGGACTCAGAAATGCATCGCTGGAATGCAGAACATCATCATGGTGATTGTAAAAAGTCTGACTCTCGTAGGTTTGACCGTAAAAACTTTCATTGTCCGGAATCACTGCATCCAGCTGAAACTCTATTTTTCCAGGCTCGTTTCCATTTTTAGCGGGGATGGTCAGGGAAGAAAGCATCAACTGATTGCTGCCTCCATAAGCGGATGGAGTGCCGCCGCCGGTATTTCCACTGAGGCTGCCATCCAACCAATATGCACCTGCCAGTTCTGGTGGCAGGACATCTTCAAAATTGGAAATGCTTGCAGGCACCACCGCCCCATTTGTCAGTGTGAATGTATAGGTAACCGTGTCTCCCGGAAGGCTGAAAGGAGCAGAGATTTGCTTCGTCAATACGGGAATGGTTGCGGTACAGGAAGCACCATCATTTTGAGACACTTTGTCTCCACTTCCCAGCAAGGTTCTTTGGCCACAATCATCACCGGGACAATCCAGATTGATCCGGTAAATGTTGGAAAATTGTCCGTCAGAGTTCTGAGAAGCATATAAAGTGCCATCCGCGCCAAAATATATCGCACCAAAAGCACCCAGTCCGCTTCCGTTATCATTGTAAATCGTGACCTGAATCGGATCTTGATTGACATCGATTTCTACGACTTTTCCTTTGCCTTGCTGAAGAGAATAAAGCTTACCGTCGAGAGGATTGAAGGCAAAATCATGGATGGAGCCGACATTCTTTGACAAGCTGTGCGGAACAGGTGCTGGAATGGGATCACCGTTCGCCAGAGCATCATCCACCGCTTTTAAGTCAAGGGTGAAAAGAATACGATTTTTCGAAGGATCTTTTCCGACAAAATAATACAGGTCTTCACCGCCAATCTCGCCGATGTATGAAATGAACTCATAGCCTGGCGGTGAGTTGACCGATGCGTAAAACTCTACCCGGCCGTCAGCACCAATGCGATAAATGTCTGTTTGGGTTTTGCCTTGATTTTTTAAACCATAAATCAAGCCATCCGAGGCCCGGAATCCCTGGCCGTTTAATGTAATATTTTTTCCATCGGGACAATTGGTTGCAACGCCAAATGCGCTCAGACTCCCGTCTGCCTCTACCGTAGAAAAGATGGTGGGTGATTTTTGGAATAAAAACAAAGAACCATCACAACTAAATGGTACCAACTCATCGGTCCCACCATCTACAGCGCAGGCAGGACCATCGCCGCTGGTTGTGGTAAATAGCAGACCGCTCAAGAGCAGCATGCCAATGGCTACTTTGGATAAAAGATTCTTTTGTTTGAGTTTGACAGATTGGCCGAGGGAATTTTTGGGAGAAGAATCGGAGAAGTGCTCCATACGGATTTCAATTTAAACCCAATTTATACACATATTAAATATTACGAAATATGGTTTTAATAAATTTCTTTCATCAAAAAAACCCGGCTGTTTAACCGGGTTTTCAATTGATTGATCGAACTTCTCTATTTGATCTCAGCTAAAATTCGTAGCTGCATTCCTTCGCTGATATTGTCTGTTCCGAGTTTATTGATCTGTTTGATGATGGCCACTTTGGTCCCATACAATTGCGCGATGCCCCACAGTGTATCACCACCTCTTACGGTGTGCACCACCCAACGTTTTCGCGGCTGGTCAGCATCCGGGAGGCTGCTGCCTCCACCGGCCGTTGGTTGTGGTACAATGATCGGCCGCGTCTCCGAAATTTGTGGACGAGGACTGGGGACAGTACCCGCTTTGGGGTTTTCTGGCTTCACCCGAATCGGTTTCGTGGAAGCCGTGGCCGGACTGGCCTGAGATTCTGGCGTCAGAATCAGGATTTTTTCTCCTTTCGGTTTTTTACTGGTCAAATACAGTTTCTGC
>JBCBZF010000457.1:0-5534 GCA_039815525.1 Bacteroidota bacterium
CAACAAAATGCAGGCAGCGCAAGCCAAGCGTATTTCCGGTGAAAACAAACTTTTGTCCAGCCGGAACAAGCTCATCAATGCACAAATCGAACTATCAACGGTTGAGAATGAGTACCGGGACAAACTGGCAAAATCACGTTCTGAACGCTTCGCAGCCATCTCACAACAGTATACTGCAGAAGGCGACATTGTGAAAATGGAGAGTAAGTTCTCCAGTGATTCAGTTCGTTTCCGCTATTACTACATCACCGCACCCCAGAATGGCTATATCACAAAGGCTATTACTTCTGGTATCGGTGAGACCATCAAAGAAGGTACCTCTATTGTGAGCGTTATGCCAGCCGAGTATCAGTTGGCCGTCGAGATGTACGTCTCTCCCATGGACCTTCCTCTGATTCACCATGGACAAAAAGTTCGGATATGGTTCGATGGCTGGCCTGTCATCATTTTCTCAGGTTGGCCGCAGGTTTCTTACGGAACTTATGGCGGCAAGGTCGTGGCGATCGACAACTTCGTGAGCATGAATGGCAAGTATCGTATGCTGGTCGCACAGGATCCGGAAGATCACCCCTGGCCGGAAGAATTGCGACCGGGATCTGGTGCAATGACATTGACCCTACTCAAAGACGTTCCCATCTGGTACGAACTCTGGCGACAGTTCAACGGCTTTCCACCAGACTATTATCAGACAAATGATAAAGTCGAATCTGGTAAAAAAGACGAAAAGAAAAAAAAATGAGACGTGCCGCACTGATACTTTGCTGGCTCAGCTTCGGTCTGGCCTATGGCCAGGAAAGGGTGCAGGTTCTGCTGTTGCCTGATTACATGGATCAGGTTCGGATGAATCACCCAGCGGCCAGACAGGCTGACCTGACCCGAGATGAGGGAGAAGCCAAATTGCTCAAAGCAAAAGGCTTTTGGGACCCCAAGTTGGAAGGCGATATCAGTCAGAAATACTTCAAAGGGCTGGAATATTACAGCTATGCCGGAGGCGGCTTGGTAATTCCTGGCCCCCTGGGCCTCAAATTTCAAAGTGGATTTGACCAGACCCGTGGTGTCTTCCTCAATCCGGAAGCAAACCTACCGGAAGCCGGTCTCTGGCATGCAGGTGTTTCTTTGCCACTGGGACGTGGTCTCGGCATGGATGAGCGTCGCCGCGAACTAAGAGTTGCACGGATCGGACGTGATGCGGCCACGGTCGCCCGGGGCCTGGAACTCAACGACCTCTTTCTCAAAGCACAAATGGCTTACTGGGACTGGGTAGCCGCATGGCATAACCGTGAAGTCGCCAATGAAGGCATCCAATTGACCTCTGTCCGCCAGGAAGGTGTCCGGAATCAATTTCGTCAGGGAGAAAAGCCAGCAGTAGACACGCTCGAAGCACGTATTCAACTCCAAAAACGCCAGTTGACCCAGGCCAAAGCTGAAGCAACATACCGCAAAGCGGTCGGCTATTTGTCCAATTTCCTATGGGATGAAGGTGGGCAGCCCATTCTGCTTGGAGATGATATGCAACCACCAGCTATTTCTTACGAAATTCCTACGGTCGATCTCAACAATGATTCACTTCAGAGTTGGCTTAGAACTGCGCTGTCCCACCCGGATATCCAATTGCTCAATGCAAAGTTGGCCCAGCTGGATGTAGATCGTAAATGGGCCCGGGAACAGGTGAAGCCCAGGCTTGATGTCAAATACAATGCACTGGTACAGCCTACGGGAGGGAGCAGTGAGCAAGGGCTGACCTGGAATCCTTCCAATTACACCTGGGGCTTACAGGCAGAAATCCCCATTTTCTTCCGCAAAGGCCGGGGCGAAGTGCAAATCAACCGGATCAAGACCGCCGATACCCGGCTGAAGCAAGACAAGAGGGCCAACGAATTGCGCACGGCCCTCATCGCGCAGTATCAGGTGATACAGCAGATCCGTGAGCAGATTGATGCGCTTTCTCGCACCCTGAATGACAGCCGTGATCTGCTTGAGGCAGAGAAATTGCGTTTTGAACTGGGGGAGAGTTCTCTTTTTCTGGTCAATTCACGGGAAAGCTCTTATCTATCAGCCAGAGTTGACATGATACAGTTGCAAGCGGCGTATCAACAATCGCGCATTCAAGCGGACTGGTTACAGGGCAAACTCCAATAAGCATCAGGCAAGGTCGTATTTAAGACCGCGCACATAGTCCACAATTTGGGGCGGCAGGAGACCATCTACATTTCCGTGATACCGAATCACTTCCCGCACAATGGTGGAAGAAATGGAGGCTGTGTCAGGGCTGCTCATCAGATGGACCGTCTCAATCTCCGGTGCCATGTGTTTATTGATCAGCTCAATGGGTTGTTCGTAGGCGAGGTCCTGTGGAGACCGCAGGCCACGCAGGAGAAAATTAGCATCCTTTTTCCGGGCGAAATTGACCGTCAACTCTTCATAATAAGCCACCTCAATCGAGGGATCATCTGCGAAAGACAACTCCAGCATTTTCATGCGTTCCGCCAGATCGAAGAAATAGTGTTTGGCACTATTTACGCCAGCTGCCACAATGATTTTATCAAAGATGGCCCGCCCGCGCGTGACAATCTCAACATGTCCGCGGGTGATGGGATCAAAGGAACCCGGAAAAAGTGCGATTTTCATCAATCTGAGTTTAGGGTTTGCCAAAAAAACTGATACTGGAAGATCCGTAAATTTTTGTCATTTCAAAACCTGCGACCTGAGCCAATTGATTCTGGCTGCTGTGTTCAACCACCAGCAAACCGTCATTTGCCAATAAATCATTGTTCAAAATAGCCTCGACCAGTTCTGGCTGGCGGGCCATTGCATAGGGCGGATCCATGAACACCAGATCAAATACTTCGCCCTGTTGTTGGCGTACGTACGAAAAAGCATTCATTTTGATCACCTCCGCGCCAGTGATCCGAAGTGCTGACATTGCGGCCCGGATGGCGGCAACACAGCGGGCGTTTTGATCAACAGAGACCACGCTTTTTGCCCCTCGGCTCCAACACTCCAGGCTGATATTGCCCGTCCCAGAAAACAAATCCAGCACTTTGCAGTCTTCCCAGTCAAGGCGATGAGACAAAATATTAAACAAGGATTCCTTCGTACGGTCGGTCGTAGGTCTTACGGGCAAACCTTTAGGAGTATGGATCACTCTGCCCCGATATTTTCCTGCTATGATGCGCATATTCACTCTGAGGCGCCTGCTATCGTCGGTCGCCTGAATTCGCTGGCAAGAAAGGCATAATTGTCGATTTGTTTGGCACGGGCCGGACCCGGTTGAGCAGTCTCAGTCCCCTGCCAGATTAGATTGGGGATATATTGTTCCAATAGATCTTTAATTTCAGCATGTTCTCCAAGGCTGAAAAAGAAAATCCTGGCCTGATGCAGGTCCATTCTACAGCTTTCACTACATGCTACAAGGTAATACAATACATCGCTGGCTGCTTGCCAGTCAAATTGGTTGAACAATTGCAGCTGCCCGGAATGATTGACCAGAATCAACACTTTTTTCCCCAATACCCGGACCACAATGGCATCTTCCTTTGCCCTCCCAATACCATGCAGCAGGATCGGTAAGGCTAAATGGGAAATCCGATGATGGGGCAAATATTCATTCAACAACCTTCGGAGAGAGGGCGAAACCAGATACAGCATTTTACAATCCATCCCCGACAGATTTACGACCTGGACTTCATCTGAAAAGGCCCAATCATCCAACATAAGGCGAGCCAATGCCAGCTTGGCTGCTGGTTCGTAGAGCGTATTCGGGATCAAACCAAAGCCAGCATCAGATGCATACACACGCACATCGACATACACCTCCTGAAAAACCGCTTCATTTTCGAGGATCAGTCTCCAGAAAACTTCCGGACTGAGCTGGCGATGATTGTAAAATTGCTGACAAAAAATGATTTCCTCCGCCGCTGAAAGCAACAAAATGGTGCATCTATCAGTCTCTATAGTAAGGATCAGTCGACAAAGAGCCCGAGAAATTCTGATATTCTGAAGCGCAATGGGTATCTGGGATTGGTAAGGTTGATGGCTATTCGAACACGCTTGCTCACTCATACGTAGAGAATGTACAAAGTAGGTGGTAATCCTTTTGTCAAAATACGTATTTTTATCACTTAGGAAAATTTTGAACGCCAAGCGGAAGAAGGACATTACGCTTTTCCTTTCATACCCAAAACGCATTCTTTTTATGAAAAAGATTTGGTTTGCAGCCCTCTTGATCTTCGGCATGAGTATTCAACAATCGCAGGCACAGTTTGCAGATAAGCTGGTGCCTCACGTAGGTTTCATGTACGAATTTTCGACTGCCTTTGACGGCAACCAGAATGTAACCTGGAACAATTATTATAATCTGCACCTGGGATCTTATGTAGCCCTGTGGCATAAAAACGACATCGTCTCCGTAGGGATTGACCCATCTGTACAGGTTGGCTTTCGCCCCATCCGAGACTTTAGCACCAACAATCTCCGCTTCGACTGGAATGTTCAAGTTCCCGTTTACCTGATGGCCCGTATTGGCGCCAATGCGACGCCTTACAACTCTCAAAAGGCGGGATTCAGCCTCGGAGTTGGTGCGAACTACAGTTATTACAATCAGTTCAACAATAACTTCACCAACCGCTTCCGGTCTTCATACATCAATCCTGCCGGAGTAGTTGAAGTTACCATCCTGAGCCGGGGCAATCCCATCACGGGGCGTTTCCACTTTGGTCTATCCAAAACCACCAGTACCCGCCAGGTCCTTAATACCAATGGCGATGTTCTGCAGGAAGTTGACTTCCCCCAGGGATTCTTTGGCGTAGGTTTGTTGTATGGATTCTAATGATTGAAAAAATAAAGCATTCAGGCTGTCTCTTTGGGGGCAGCCTTTTTTTGTAGAAATTCAGATTATGATTGTGATCATTGGTGCAGGCATCACCGGCCTGGTGTTGGGTCATTATTTGCAAAAGGCCGGAAAAGATTTCAGGATTTTGGAAGCGTCCCAAAGGTCTGGCGGCAATATGCAGACCCAACAAATCGGTCCATACCTATTGGAAGCTGGCCCCAACTCCCTGATCATGAATGATGCTTTTTTTGCCTTATTACAGGAGTTGAATCTGGAAAAGGAGATTCAATACGCAGATCCACAAGCCAAAAACCGCTATGTACTGCGCGGAGGCCAGTATAAGAAGCTTCCCGCCGGGCCTCCCTCTCTGATTTTCTCCAAAACTTTTTCTTTGCAAGCAAAAAGGCAGATTCTGGGGGAAAGACATAAAAAGGCACAGCATATCCCCGACGAAAGCGTAGATCATTTTTTCCGCAGAAGACTGGGAGATGAAATCACTGACTATGCCGTTTATCCATTCATCTCAGGGATCTATGCCGGGGACCCAAAACAATTGCTGATCGCTGAAGCTTTTCCCCAATTAACGGAATGGGAAAAAGACTTTGGCTCCATCCTCAAGGGTTTCATCAAAGGGCGCACACCCCAACAACACAAAGGTACTTTTTCCTTCAAAAATGGCCTCAAAAGCCTGACCGAGCGGCTG
>JBCBZF010001147.1:0-2198 GCA_039815525.1 Bacteroidota bacterium
GGTTTGACCAGTGGACGTGAAAAAATGTCAAGCCTGATCAAAAATGGCTTATGTGGCAATGCTGATGTCCGCATCAGACGCGAATTCATCGATGGTTCTCTGGAGCTCTTTCCGCTCAATAATTATGGCGCGATTCTGAGGGGACAGCATCGTTTTTATCAAAAAGATGGCGACCGGAAAGAGTACTTGACCGAGACCGCCCGCTTTACCCATGTCTGGCAGTTTGATCAAGGCCAATGGAAAATGTCTCGGGTATTGAGTTTTGATCACCAATCACCTCAACCAAGCCCAACATCAGCTCCTATTAGCCTGAAAGCTACAGAATTGGCGAAATTTGTGGGCAGTTATGAAGCGCCCAATACGGGCCGGGTAGAGATTTCTGTTTCTGAACATGGTTTGCGCATTCAGGCCGGAGGCATGGATGCCGAAATATTACCACGTTCCAAGCTGATATTTTTTCATCAGGAGGCACCATTGAATTTCGAATTTGTCGAAAATGAACAGGGAGCCATTACCAAGATGATGGTTCGCGAACGTGGGGAAATAGTGGAGGAGGCGATGAAGAATTAGACAGAAACAACAGGGCAGGTATTTGGGTCTGTCCTGTCAGTTTTTTCCTTCAGGTTTCGGTGTTTGCTGGACCGGCGCTTTTTTTTGCCAAAAGATCTTCACCAAAGCCGGTACACCAATAAACAACCAGACGACATTCACAAAGGTCGAAGGCCAGGCTTCCCGATAGGCGGTAATAACAATCATACCGATTGAGCCAAGTACATTCAGCCATTGATAGATGAGGGATTCGGCATCAATTTTCTTGAAACTGACCAAACCATAAGCGACCACAATCATCAATGATCCCAGCCAGCCCAGGATTTCAAATAGTAATTCCAGATCCATGCCGTAAAGATGGAGAGGGTAGGGGAGAAAGCCCAATGTTTGGTGGGTTGGTGGCAAAAATGAATGTACGAACCTTGGCTTACCTACAGAAGAAAGGCCACCACAGAATAGGAAATCAGATTCCCCGCACCGTGCGCAATCCAGCCAGGCATGATACTTCCATTTGCCAATTTTTCATTGAGCCAGGTTTTGGCCAGTGCACCAGAAAATGGGATCAGGAAAATGAGCAGCAGAAACCATGGATCCATGGTGATGGTGAGAAACAACAATGAATGCATGATGCCAAACAGAAAGGCCTGAATCAGATTGCCCCAGAAGAAATTGGTCAGCGCAATCAGCCGCTTCGCGATGAATCCCCGAAACAGAATTTCCTCCGCCAGGGCAGTTTTGACGAGTGCTGTGAAAAGAATGGCAATGATCGCGTTTGCGCCAAAGCCCATCCTTCTGATTTGTCCGGTCACACTTTTGGGATCTGTCATGATCTCAAAAAAACTGGGATTGTATTTGGTGATCAGGAGCATCGGGAGACCGAGGCCCAGACTGATCAGCAATGCAAGTAAACTGGCTCTGAGGGGCGATGGTTTCAGGCCGATGTAGGCGCCAAAACCTGCCGCCTTCCGATAGCGGGTCAGATAAACGATAAACGGCAATACACTCAGCACCAGTAGCTGCATCAGGGCTGAGAAAATAATGTTGATCATGACTTCACCAGGCTAAAATTTTTTTCCTCCTCGACAAATTCGAGCAAATCACCAGGCTGGCATTCCAGTACCTGACAGATTTTGGCCAGGGTGTTAAAACGAATACCCCGCACTTTGCCGGTCTTGAGCAAAGAGAGACTGGTCATCGATAAACCAACCGCTTCCGCTAAATCTTTGAGCTTGACTTTTCGCTTTGCCAGCATGACATCCAGGTGAACGATGATTTTCATATGATGTGATTGATGTCTTCCTGTAAACTTTTCCCCTCTGCAAATACCGCTTCCAATACTCTGAAACCAACCGCCAACAGGATCATGCCGAATGGAATGCCAAGATGGATTTTGACTGGATCGAGTATAAAATCAAGGTTGAAACAACCCAGGACCGCAAGAATCAGCGCAGCGATACCCGCCTTGCGAAAAGACCTGATACTCTTGTGATAAAAAGTCTGTAGGCTGTGGATCGCAGAAAGTACCTGAGACAGCTGCCCGAGGATGTAAACTGTCAAGGCGATGAAGACGAATGACCGGAGGATAATCCAATACAGAGCCGAAGGCGCAACATCTGCTATTGCGATCCCACCAATAGGATTCTGGTTGA
>JBCBZF010000729.1:0-3840 GCA_039815525.1 Bacteroidota bacterium
CGCCCTATGAGCAATTCCTGAAATCTCTGTCAATCTCTTTTGTTGGCGGATTTATTTTTGCTTTTCCCTATTTTATCTGGGAGATATGGCGATTTATCAAACCGGGACTCCATCCGAAAGAGCGAAAAGGCCTGCGTGGCAATGTGTTTATCATGAGCATGTTGTTTTTCCTCGGCGTTTCATTCGCTTACTATGTCATTTTGCCGTTCGCAGTTCAATTCCTGTCCAACTATTCACTTTATGAAGGCGTGTCCAATGACTGGCGAATCGGTAATGTAATCTCAATGGTTACGCAGATCGTGATTGCCGGCGGCATTCTCTTTGAAATGCCGATCCTGGTGTACTATCTGTCCAAAATGGGAATTCTGACGCCACAGTTTATGAAAAAATACCGCCGCCATGCGACGGTCGTACTCCTGGTCCTTTCGGCTATTATTACCCCACCTGATGTAGTGAGCCAAATCTTGATCTTCTTCCCGCTGAGCATCTTATATGAAATTTCGATCAGAATTTGTAAGCGAGTCTATAAGCGTGCTGCAAAGGAAGCTGCAAAAGAGAAAGCGGCTTCTAATGGATTACAAACTACCTCATGAAAAAGATAGGATTGGCTTCAGATCATGCTGGTTTCTCCCTGAAAGAAAGCTTCAAATCTTTCCTCCAGGAAACAGGATACTTCGTTCTTGACTTTGGGACCCATTCAGAAGCTTCCGTTGACTATGCTGATTTTGCTCATCCGTTGGCACAGGCAGTTCAGGACGGAGACGTAGATCTGGGCATTGCTGTGTGTGGTAGTGGAGAAGGCATGTGCATCACTGTCAATAAATACCCTGCTGTGCGCGCGTCTCTGGTTTGGAATGAAGTAGTTGCCGCTGTCACCCGCCAGCATAATGACGCCAACATTCTGTGCCTGCCTGCTCGGTTTGTCTCGGAATCAGAGGCAAAACGGATACTGGAAGCTTTTTTGGATACAGCCTTTGAAGGTGGGCGCCACGCCCGGCGGATCAGCAAAATTCCAATTCTATGAGTGAATTGGAAGCGTTACTGACGGAAATCAGAGCCTGTCGTCATTGCGAAGCCCACCTTCCACTTGGTCCCAGACCGGTCGTAGCTGCAGATCCAGATTCTCGTATCGTCCTGGCTGGTCAGGCACCCGGTACCAAAGTGCACACAACTGGGATTCCCTGGAATGATCCCAGTGGAGATCGCCTGCGGGAATGGTTAGATATGGATCGGGATTTTTTTTACCAGGCAAAACATATCGCCATCATTCCCATGGGGTTTTGCTATCCTGGTAAAGGCGAAAGAGGCGATTTACCCCCAAGACCAGAATGCGCGGAACTGTGGCAGGAAAAGCTTTGGGCGCAACTCCCCAATGTCAAACTCACCCTCGCCATCGGTCAGTATGCCATCAAAGAACATTTAGGGAAAAAGCGCAAGAAGACGCTGACCGAAACGGTCAGACATTGGTATGAATATCTTGATGATGGTGTCATTCCCCTGGTCCACCCTTCACCCCGAAACATCATGTGGCGTAGGAAAAACCCTTGGTTTGAGGCTGAGGTCGTGCCCCACATTCGGCAGAAGGTCTGGGAAGTGTTAGGAGAAAATTTATAAACGGGCCATCTTCAGGAAGATCGGAAAAACGATCTTGCGTTTGGTCAGGGGATTACTCCAAATGGTGCCCAATTCTTTTTCCAACTTCCCGACCGGATCATTAGCTGTCGCCCTAACGTATGCTTTGACTGAAGACCAGGTTCGAAGATATCCACACAGTTGGGCCAGATCCCAATCGACATCAATGGAAAATGTTGGAACCTCTAATACAGGAAACGGGAACGGGATGTCTGCATAAGCATTGTCTATATGTTTCCTTTGCTGAGGCCAGTAAGGACCGACAACTTGTGTATAAAAATGTTGTAGGCAGGGATCAAGGTCGGGATTGATCCGGAGAAGCTGATAGCCCCAAACCGCTAATATTCCTTCAGGTTTAAGCAAACGTTTTACCTGAGCAAAAAAGGCCGGGAACTTAAACCAGTGTAATGCCTGGGCCACAGTGATCAGATCAAAATACTGATCGGGAAAGGGCGGATCTTCTGCTGTTGCTACTCGATAAACAATTTGATCTGCTAGCTGAGCAGATTTGAGTTGTTGCTCACTGGGGTCAGTAGCATGTACATGTGAAAAGTACTGGCTAAGTGCTTTTGCTGCCTGCCCGTTTCCAGTCCCACAATCCCATACCCGATTTTTCGTCTGTACATGCCTGGTGATAAAGGCGTAAAGTTCTTTCGGATATTGAGGCCGAAATCTTGCATACAGATTCGCCTGATGGGAAAAATGGTCTGGGAATTTATTCATCGTAACAGGTCCTCGGTGTGGGTAATGAAATCCTCCCTTCTCCGAATGTGTGCAGTTTGTAAACCAATGGCTTTGGCACCCTCGATATTGCTCAGTGAATCATCAAAGAAAAGGGTTTCAGAAGCCTTCCAACCAGCTTCCTGCAGAGCGGTTTCGTAGATCTCTGCGTCTGGTTTTCGCATCCCCATTTCAAAGGATAAAAAGAGATAATCCAGTTGATTGAAGAGATCGCGACATTCATCCACATAACAATGGAAGTGATGTTCATTGGTATTGCTCAGCAGTGCCAGCTGATAGCCTTTTTCCTTAAGCTGTAGAATCAATTCCAATCGGCCTGGAATCAAGCCAATCAAAAGTGCTTCCCAGGCTCGGATGATTTCTGGGATTTCACCCTGTAAATGATAGTGATCTCTGAGTTGACTGGCAAAGTCCTCGATCTCAATCTGTCCTTTGTCTAATAAGGAAAACAGACCATGCTGATCATTCTTTGCGTAGTTGACGGCTTCTCCATCGGGCACCATCGCTTGCCAGGCATCAATGCTTTTCTGAAGGTCAATGGCGTATAAAACATCACCAAGGTCAATCAGGAGATTTTGAATGGCCATCAGTGATTGTTTTGGGTTTCCATCTGTGCCTGTGGTGTACTTTCTTCTCCATGCCCATGCGTTTGGGGATTGCGTTTGGCATATCGGATGAGGCCATAGGTCAGAACCAGACCGGTAATAAGAATGGTCAGCAATAGGATACCTGGTTGAAAAGCATCAGAAGCATGTTGCGCAGGGATTTTGTAGAACAACAAGACGGTAATCAAGCCCCGGGGGGCAATGAAGATTTCTGGCTCAATACTTTTCTTGGGAAAGAGCGCTTTGAGTCCAAGGAAACGTGTTCCATAAATGGCAATCAGGGCGATGACGGTGATGACCGGGACGCTCCAATGGAACAATTGTCCCAGAATAATTGACATCCCAAAGGCAACGAAGAAAAAAGTCCGAATGACAAAGGCCGTTTCCAGCGTTACGACCCGGAAGTTTTTGAGGATGTCGTCATACTCTTTGTCTTTGATCAGATAGGTCAATCCGCCCCTGAAGAACAGATCTTTATTGTTCAGCATTAAGCCGAATATCAGGATGGTCACCAGAGAGGACAGATGCAGAAGTTTTCCGCCTGCATATAAAACCAATAGAACCGCAATCAGCATGAAGAGTTTGACTTCACCTTTCACAAACTGGAAGATGACAATCAATACGTAGCTGATGATGATGGAAAGAATAATGGTCAGTCCCAGGTTACCGGAAATGGACAATGCGACATCAGACATGCCACTGGTCTCTCCTCCTCCGATGTCCAGTAAGGCGTAGAAGGCAATAATGCCCAAAATATCTGAAAAAGCGGATTCGTAGATGAGAAATTCCTTTTTGAAATGGTCGCTGAAATGGTGTACCGACGGGATAATGATCGCACTACTCATGACTGAAAGCGGTACCG
>JBCBZF010000227.1:0-7716 GCA_039815525.1 Bacteroidota bacterium
AATGAGTTTTACCAAAAGTGGCCGTTTCAGCTGGCGCATTCAGCCCATGGGCGCACAGGCTCCGGTTGAGGTGAGCGCAGACTGGGAATTTGCCAGTGTCAAAGAACAAATCAAGCTGACCTTTGATGAGAAAGATCCCTTGACCGGAGAAACGCGGCTGTTGTTCATGGACATCATTCGCCTGACAGAAGATGAACTCTGGTTGGAATACCTGACCGAAGGAGATTATTATCGCATTCGCTTAAAGGATTTGTAGAAAGACATTTTTCACCATATCAATCGGCCGCTTTGGACAAACAATTTCCAGGGCGGCCGATTGTGTATTGAACGGCTTTGCTGTAATTTTGCGGCCATCAAATCTCACGAACTATGTCCTTTCGCATCGAAAAAGATACCATGGGGGAAATTCAGGTCCCCGCTGACAAATACTGGGGTGCCCAAACCCAACGTTCCATTCAGAACTTCCGCATTGGTGGGCAGCGCATGCCGATCGAGGTAATCCGCGCCTTTGCCTACTTGAAAAAGGCCGCCGCATTGACCAATGCTGAGTTGTCTGATTTTCCACAGGACAAAGCGGATGTGATTGCACAGGTATGCGATGAGATTCTGGCGGGTCAGCATGACGATCACTTTCCGCTGGTCGTCTGGCAGACTGGCTCCGGGACGCAGTCCAATATGAATGTCAACGAAGTGGTGTCCAATCGCGGCATTGAGATGTTAGGAGGCGAAAAAGGAACCAAAACGCCCATTCATCCCAACGACCACGTCAACAAATCTCAGTCCTCCAACGATACCTTTCCGACTGCGATGCACATCGCGGCCTATAAGATCATCGTGGAGCATACCATTCCGAAACTGCAACTCTTGCATGACACCTTCGCTGAAAAAGCGGCTGCTTTTGACGAAGTCGTGAAAATCGGACGGACCCACCTGATGGATGCCACCCCACTGACCGTCGGTCAGGAACTCTCCGGCTACGCTGCGCAGATCAAGCGGGGCATCGAAACCCTCAACGACAGCCTGAAGCATTTAACCGAATTGGCGCTGGGTGGAACTGCGGTTGGAACGGGCCTGAATACGCCCAAAGGCTATGCCGAAACAGTGGCGGCCAAAATCGCTGAACTGACTGGCCATCCTTTCGTAACGGCTGAAAATAAATTTGAAGCGCTTTCCGCGCATGATGCGATTGTGGAAGCCTCCGGCGCTTTGCGCCGGGTGGCGGTGAGCCTCATGACGGTTGCCAACAATGTGCGTCTGCTGGCATCTGGTCCTCGCTGTGGCATCGGCGAATTGGTGATTCCAGCCAATGAGCCTGGCTCATCCATTATGCCCGGTAAAGTCAACCCGACGCAGGCGGAAGCCCTGACCATGGTTTGTGCCCAGGTGATCGGCAATGACACCGCCGTGGCCGTAGCAGGCTCGCACGGACATTTTCAGCTCAATGTCTTCAAGCCAGTGATGATTTACAATGTGTTGATGTCGGCCCGCATCCTGGGAGATGCCGCTGAGTCCTTCAACAACAATCTGGTGGTGGGCATCGAACCCAATCACCAGCGCATCAAAGACAATTTGAACAATTCTCTGATGCTCGTAACCGCCCTCAACACCGTCATTGGGTATGATAAAGCCGCAAAAATCGCCAAAACGGCTTTCGCGGAAGGGACCACACTCAAGGAAGCTGCTATCCAATTGGGATATCTTACAGCCGACGAATTTGACAAGGCAGTGGTGCCAGAGAAGATGATTGGAAGGGATTGAGGTACAGGCTTAGAGGAGCGGGGAGCGAGAAAGTTTTAACATGCTCAATAAAAAATACCAAAGGCTATCTGTAGTCTTTGGTATTTTTTTGCCTCGCTCCTCGCTACTCACCCCTCGTACCTCCATCCGTGCCTCTTTTTTTATCAAAAGTGTGTACAAAAATCGACCAATCAGTAATTTTTTCCGTTAATAATAATACGAGCTTACCTACACAATCTTAGCCAATACAATCCAACACAGTGGTGTATGGAAGTGCCGAATGATCGTCTTCATTTGGACAACGTTCTTTTGTAACATCAGAAAATCCCGATATGAGATGAAAGCCCTTAGACGCCATCTACCTGCCGTCTACTACTCGCTACCTGTACAACTCTTTTTTCGCCAGTTGCATCAACACAAAATGCTGCTGGTCTTTTGGTTGTTGCTGATTGGCTTGATGAGTGGATGGATTGGGCAGAAGTTTGGGGGAGCCTATCTGTTTCTGGAGCCAGAATATCTGGGAAGAGAAGATTTCTGGAGCTTGTTCATTGTGGGTTCGGCCTTGGGCGGCTTTTTGTTTGCCTACACCATCACCCTCCTGATCAACGAGAGCTACCGTTTTCATTTCATCGCAAAACATAAAAGTCCGTTTTACATCCTCGCCTGGAACAACTTTATCATTCCCGGCAGCTTTTTGATGGTATATTTCTGGCGATTCTGGCATTATCATGTCGAATTGGAGGGGCAGGTTAGTACAGCAGTCATTGAAAAAAGTCTGGGACTGCTTTTGGGGATTGTGCTGGTTTTCCTGTTATCTGCCACCTACTTTTTCGCCAAGGAGACCTTTTTTCAGTATGTCGGACAAAAACTGGAAAAACGATTTATCAAAAATCGTAGCTGGCGCAAGCGCCTGGTGATCCTGGGCAAAGCCCGCGAAAGCCTGCGTCAACCACAGGAAACAGAGTGCTATCTCACCTTTCCTTTTTCCGTCCACAAAGCCGCAAAAGATGATGGCGATCTCCGCGATGTGGTTCGTATGCTGAGTCAGCATCATGGCAAATTGCTGATTGTACAGATCATGGTCTTCATTTTCATTGCCACGCTTGGACTGCTTGATGGACGAGCAGCCTTCCAAATACCCGCCGGTGCAACCTTTTTAATCATGATGTCGCTGGGACTGATGGTATTTGGCGCCATCACCTTCTGGTTTCGCCGTCTCGGTATGATCATGGTTTTTGCTCCTTTGCTGTTGGTCGGTTGGTTTGGGTCCAATGGCTCTTTTTATCAACTGAATCCCGCTTTTGGCATGGACTACACGAGCGGTCCGGCTGAGTATAGCGTCAATCGACTCGGTCAGCTCAGCACCCAAGCTTTGGCAGAAAGGGATCATATCCAGACCATCGCCTATCTGGATAAATGGAAGCAACAATATGTGGCCAAATATCACCGCAAACCGCGGGCGGTCTTTGTTACGGCTTCAGGTGGCGGACTGCGCTCGGCGCTATGGACTTTTCATGTGATGCAGCAAGCCGATAGCATGACCAACGGCATCCTGACTGACGAAATTCGCTTGATGTCCGGTGCATCCGGTGGGATGATTGGCCTTGGATACTTCCGGGAGCTGCTGTTTCAACAAGAGCAGAAACGGGAAATTTATTTGCAGGACAAATTGTATCGCCGGAACATCTCCAAAGACCTTCTCAACCGTCTTTTCTTCAAGAAATTTACAGGTCTGATTCTGCCCAATCGCACCATCAGCATTGATGAGCAGTACTATCACAAAGACGTTGGCTATGCATTTGATCAGCAGATGTCGACCAATATGCCGGAGTTTTACAATCGGCGATTAGGCGATTACACCCAGCTGGTACAACAGGGCCGTATTCCACCCATGGTTCTTTCCCCGACCGTTCTGAATCAGGGTCGAAAACTCTACATTACCTCGACGCCTTCTTCCTTTTTGGCCCGCCCCAGTCACATCACCGACCAATATCAATCCAAAGCCAGCGGAATAGAATTTAGCCGGATGTTTGCCGATCAGGGCGCCGATGACTTGCTCATGACCACTGCCCTGCGGATGAATGCGACTTTTCCTTTTGTGCTACCGGTAGTCGAATTGCCCAGCCAGCCGGTCATGCAAGTCATGGACGCTGGCGCCATCGACAATTATGGCACCCAGACAGCGGTTAAATATCTGTTTGAATTGCGGGAGTGGTTTTTACAAAACACGGAAGGTGTGCTCATTCTTCAAATTCGCGACAATGACCGCAATGACCCCATTCGGGATGCCTCAAACCAAAGTCTGTTGGCGGAGATGATGACACCACTTGGCGGGGGATTGTATTCGATGGCGGAAGCCAAAGATATGTCCAATGATTATTTGCTGGAATTCATCCGCGAATGGTATGAAGGACCAGTGGATATTGTGCCAATTGAATATCCACGTGAAACCAGCCGTAAGCCGGCTTCTTTGAGCTGGCACCTGACTGCACGGGAAAAGGCCAATATTCTCAGCAGCATCGAAACACCACAAAATCAGGAAGCGCTTCAGCTTTTGGCGAGAATTTATGAAGGGCCAGTGCTGGCCAGTCGACGGTAGGGACGGATCGCATCCGTCCTATTCAGAAAACCGAATTTATAATACGCCACAAGTAGGGACGGATCGCATCCGTCCTATTCAGAAAACCGAATTTATAATACGCCACAAGCAGGGACGGATCGCATCCGTCTATACAACAAGCAGGGCAGATGCGATCTGCCCCTACCTGCCTTTTGCGGATTGAATCTCGCCATAATTTGCCGGACTGCCATAGAATGGTATTTTGCATCAACCCAAGGTGATGTCATCCTATGATCCCCATTTCCCTTAGCATCGAGGGCCTGTATTCTTACCGTAGCAAACAGGAAATCGATTTTCAACAACTGACCGAAGCGCAACTATTCGGCATTTTCGGTCCGACCGGGAGCGGAAAATCCGCCATTCTGGAAGCCATCACCTTTGCCCTTTACGGACAGTCTGCCCGCCTCAATCAGCGCGACAATCGCGGCTACAATATGATGAACCTGCGGTCAGACCGACTGCAAATCGAATTCGTATTTGAAGCAAATGAGGTAACCTACCAATTTGTGGTGCAGGGACGCCGCAATCGCAAACGCTTCGATGATGTCAGAAGCATGGATCGCCGGGCCTTTCGCCTGGAAGAAGGGGAATTGGTGCCGCTGGATATCATCGATGCAAGCAGCATTCTGGGCTTGAGCTACGACAATTTTCGGCGGACCATCATTATCCCGCAGGATAAGTTTCAGGAATTTTTACAGCTTGGGGAAACCGAGCGTACCCGGATGCTCAAAGAGATTTTTCACCTGGAACGATTTGAACTGGCTGGAAAAGTCAAGCGACTGGAAGAGAAAAATCGCCTTCACCTCAATGAAAAAGAAACCCTTCTGCTCCAATTAGAGACCATCACCGATACCGCACAACAGGCATTGGTTGGACAAATAGCAACTGAAGAAAATCAATTATCCGAAGAACAAAAACGTCAACAGAAACTGGATAAGGAGCAGCAGCAATTTGAAGCTCTCCAACAGCTTTTTTCCAAAATTGAGGCTCAACAAAAACTGCTTTTAGAGCTCAATGGGCAGAATGAGGCTTTCACCCAAAAAGAACAACAGCTTCAGGCGTATGAGCAATGTTTGATCGATTTTAAACCACTCCTCGATCGCAGGACAGAATTACAAGAACAGCTTCAATCCGTTCAGCAACAATTGTCTGGAAAAAAAAGTGCACTGACTGACTCAGAAAAGGATCTGGGCAAAAGTGAACAACTCTTTGCCAAAATTGAGTCCGAATTTCAGCAGCGGGATCAATACCTGCGACAAGCGGAGGAACTACGCCGCATGATTGAGCTCAAACAGTTGCACAAGCTTTTTTCAGACAAACAGCAACGACAGGAAAAAGGCGAAAAAATGCTTGAGGACCTGAGAGCTGAAATCAGCAGCAGCCGAAGTAAAATTGACAGCATCCGTCAGCAACAGAAAGGTCTGCAGGACAATCTACCGGACATCAGCGATGTCATGTCGGTCCAAAGTTGGTTTACCGGTAAACGCGAGATTGACAACCAACTCAGGAATCATCGCAAAAGTCTCAGCAGCTTACAGCAGGATCAGGAAGCCCTGGACCGCGATAAAAAGAAACACTTAGAACAATTGTCTTTGGATCGGCGTCAATTTGAGTTATCGATTTCCGATCTGATGGTTTTGCTGGAGAAGGAAGAGGAAAGCTTGTCCCTGCGCAAAGAGCAGGCCGACCAGGAATTGGCTGATACGCTGCTCTCTGCTCAGCTGAAACAATTGCAAGAACAGTTGGTGGAAGGCGAACCATGTCCATTGTGTGGATCAGTCCATCATGTTGATAAGCCTGACTTTGGGAATGTTGCGTTTTATGCGGAAAAAGCCCGTGAGCAGCTCAAAAGCATTGAAGGAGACAGTTTGACTCTGCAAAAAGTCATGGCATCTCTTCAGGCAATTCGGCAGCAATGGGATAAATTGGATCAACAGATTGCTGAGCAGAAAAATATGATCCAGGAATTGGAAAGCGATCTGGCCCGTAAAATGACAGCTTTTGTCTGGCCCCAATTCAATCGTGAAGATGAAACCAGCGTTCAGCTTCACCTGGACCGATTTCGGACTTCTGAAGCTGAGCTAAAAAAATTGGAGCAGGAAAAACAGGCGATTGAAACCAGCATCAGTGATCAACAAAATCGGCAGGAAACCTATGCGCAAGCCTTAAAGGATATTCAGGCTGATGCCCAGAAGTTAATGGTGGATTTTGAGGCAAAAAAAGGCGGGCTGCGCCATCGGCGCTTTGATGAAGAAGCCGCCAAATCCGACGCTCAGCTTCAATCTGAATCTGACCAGGCCCGGCAACAACACGACTCCATCGCAGAGACACACCGAACTTATCAGGACCGTCTTAAACGACTCCGTGAAAATACGGCCAAGCTTAAAGGAGAAATTCAGGTTTTGCACAAACAGGAACAGGATCTCACCGCTCGTATGGCCCAGCAGGTCAAAGAAATCGAACAGCAGTTGGTAGAGGCCGATTTTGAGACCCTGGCTGAAGTGGAAGCATGTCTGAAGCAAAATTGGAACCTGTCTGCTGAGAAAGAAAGCATCCGGCGTTTTCGACAGGCGCTGCATGCAGCACGCGAAAAGCAAGCTGAATTACAAGCAGAAGCGAAAGGTAAGAGCTTTGATCAAGCCGCTTTCATCCAATTGCAGGAGAAACTGGCCACACTGGCAGAACAAATTGCGGATCGCCAGATTCGGATTGGCAGCCTCCGCAATGAACTGACCCGCATGGAAGCGGATCTGACACGTAAAAAAGCCCTCCTGAAAGAACAACAGCAATTGGAAGTTCGGGCTGAAGACTTGCGGACTCTTCGCAATCTCTTCCGGTCCAGCGGATTTGTCAATTTCGTTTCGACCATCTATCTGCAAAACATTTGCCGCGCTGCCAATGACCGTTTCATGCGCCTTACCCGGGGGGCTTTGCGGCTGGAAAAAGCAGTGGACAGCAATAATTTCGAAGTCATCGACCAGCTGAATGGTGGGAAAAGGCGCTCGGTCAAAACCCTGTCCGGGGGGCAGACCTTCCAGGCTTCCCTCTGTCTCGCACTGGCCCTGGCAGACCAGGTACAGCAGCAGGCAACTGCCCCGCAAAACTTTTTCTTCCTTGACGAAGGCTTTGGTTCTCAGGACAAACAATCCCTGCAAATTATCTTCGACACCCTCAAATCACTGCGGCAGGAAAATCGCATCGTCGGGGTGATCTCCCACGTGGAAGAAATGCAGCAGGAAATCGGTGCCTGCTTGCTGATCAGCAATGATGGAGACACTGGCAGTGTGATTCGCAGTAGCTGGGAGGTGTAGGGATTCGGTTTTTTTCCTGAAAGATTCTACGCTATCTTTCGGGTTAAA
>JBCBZF010001200.1:0-2006 GCA_039815525.1 Bacteroidota bacterium
TCCGGCGCCAGCGAAGCTGAAATGGATGTTGAAGCTGAAGAACTGGAAATTCGCATCAGTGGTTCGGGCGACCTGGACGTTACCGGAAAAGCTGGAAAATCTGTTATGCGTATTTCTGGCGCAGCCAGTATCGATGCTGATGAATTGCAACTGGAAGACTTAAGACTCCGCCTCAGCGGTGCTGGTGCAGCAAAGGTGCATGTGACAGAAAAGCTTGATGTCCGTATCTCTGGTGCAGGAACTGTAACTTATTCAGGATCACCAGAAGTTACCAAGAATATTTCCGGCGCAGGCATGATCCGCCAAAACTAATTTGCGCCTACGATACATATTTGCACCATTCAGATTCTGGATGGTGCAACTTTTTTTATCCTATAAGGTCTTTTGAACACGCATATCCACCTACAACCTATCCATACCAAATGAGACGTACTCCTCTTTACCTGACACTCCTTATCCTCTTTCTGTTTACTTCTGTCCAGGCCCAGGAATTGGTCCGGGAAACCCGCCGTATGCCTGAGTTTTATGGTGTTGAATTCGGCGGCATTTTTGATGTGAGCATTGAAGAGGGAGATCGCTACCAGGTTGATATTGAGACCAGTGATCGTATCCTTGACCAGATCAAAACTGAAGTCCGTGATGGGATTCTTCACATTAAACTGACTGATGACTGGAAGTGGAAGAAAAAAGGAGACCACAAGATCCGCCTGAACATTGTCAGCTGCTGCTTCGAAAGCATCAATGTAAGCGGTGCTGCCAAACTTTCTGCAGAGACAGCCCTGAGCAGTGAAAAAATGCGACTGATGGGTAGTGGAGCTGCCAAGATTGATCTGATTCTCGATGTAGAAAAACTGGATGTGAACATGAGTGGCGCAGCCAATGTGAATATGGTTGGGGTTGCCAGTCAGGTTCAGTATGATCTGTCTGGAGCTGCCAAAATTCGTGCGTATGATCTGCGCTCCGAAGCTGCAAAAGTCAAAGGCAGTGGAGCTGCCAGCGTCCATGTATTCGTGTCAGAATATTTGACCGCGAATCTGAGTGGTGCAGGCAATCTCAATTACAGAGGGAATCCTGAGGTCCAGAAAAATGTTTCTGGTGTCGCCTCTATCTCTCGCCAATAAAGGAATCAATCATCCGTTTTGAACACGCTAGATAGCGAGGCCAGTCCGCAAGGACTGGCTTTTTTTATGAAATAAAGGCTGCTTCACAAAGCTCTATCAGGTCCCCACAGCGTCAAGTCGTTAGGATATGACCGACAGACTGATCATCCTTAACTCGGTTTCAGGATTTTTAGAAAGATAGGAAATGGCCTGAAACAAGAAGATCCGGAACCCGGAACCCTGTCCCAAGCTTGATTTGGGACTACCATTGTATCCTGAATCAAGTTCAGGACCTGTTTTGCAGAATGGCACCACTGTCGGGGGGAATCAAAGCCAAAGGCTTTAACTTAAGAGATCAGGAGCAGCTAATTTGAGCGATTAGGTGTACAAAAAAAGCCGCCCTTGCGGGCGGCCATCATCATGAAAATATATAATTCGTTTAAGCAGCTTTCTTTTTCTCAAAAAAGACAGAAATCGCAGCCAGGAAAATGGCACCCACGGCTACCCAAAAACCAGGGCCAGCTACCTCCAGAAAAGACAACTTTATCCCAATCTCCTGGCCCAATACTTCGGTGGTGGTTTTCTGATTGAGCAAAAACATGACCAAATAGGAGTAGCCCGAGAAAAGCAGCATGAAGAAAATTCCTCGTTTGTACTGTTTTCCAGCCAATCCTCTAAAGAAGTGTCCCAACGAATACAGCAGGAAAAAAATGGGACCAAGCAGCGCAACTACACCACCCAGAATCAGGCCTTTGTTTTCCATTTGTTGTGCATTTCCCCATAGATCCTGCACCAGATTGATCATGTCTCGTCCACCGGGATAATCAATCACCTGGAAATAATCCAGGGCAGTGCGAACATAATTGTAGCCGCTGATATTGAGTTCCATGAGTTTGGCCCCAAAAA
>JBCBZF010000631.1:0-4368 GCA_039815525.1 Bacteroidota bacterium
CCAAAAAAGAAATATTTCCCGTCGGGCGTGAGCATTCCCCCGCCTTCCTCATATTCGGTGTTGATTTCTGGTCCCATATTGATTGCAGATCCCCAGGAACCATCCTCCTGCCGGAAGCTGATGTACATATCCGTTTCGCCATAACCACCTTCACGCTCACTGTCCCAGATCAAATAACTTTCATCCGGCGCAATGAATGGATGGGCCGTCCATTTTCCGGTATTGATCTCTTCGCCAAAGGCTTGGGGCGCTTCATATTCGCCATTGATGCGTCGTGCATATCGAATGGTCCCAATTGAATCCCGTTCATCAAAAACATACATGCCTGTATGCGAGACGGTGAGACGCATAATCGGAATGTCTTCAAATAGTGGCCCCAGGCTTCTCTTTTCTGACCAGCCTGAAGTGGTGCGTTCCATATACTCGTTGCCAAGATAGAGGGTATTGCCATCCTGAGAGAGAAAGCCATCCATTCTGTCTGCCACGATCGGCTCCTGCCAGCTCCCGTTTTTGTATTGCATCACGAGAGACTTTGGCACTTCTCCTTTGGTTTGTCTCACAAAATAGAATTCATTCTGGTGCGGATCGTAGACACCGGAAATCTCGAGATTGTCGGTAGAGACAATGCCCGGTGCAAACAATTGCGGGCTGAGACCAGGGGCTTTCTGACCGAGAAAGAGCGTTTCTTTGGGGTCAGAATTGGCGGCTTCTTGAGCACACCCAATGAAGAGCATGCCGATGATCAGAATTGGGATGACAGAAATAAGGGCTTTCATTGGGTCTGAATGTGGTATTGGATGTGAATTCAAGAGTACAGCAGAGTGATGAAAGCTAGCTTTTTTTGCGAAACAGCTTCTCATTTTTTTTACGAAAATATCTCTACCTTTCTGGTCCTGAGCCTTTTCCCACCCTGCCGTTTGCTTGTTCACAATCCATGTTTTTGTGAAGATGAAGCATCACATAGGAAAAGACTCAGAATATATTTTGCCGTCCTGACCAAATATTGTTTATGCGAAATCTTTTCACCTCTTACATCAGTTTTATCATTCGTTTTTTTCGATCCTTCGTGTGCCTCCTGGGCTGTATACTTTGTTCGCTGAGTGATGGTTCAGGCCAAACGATTTACGACCTCGCGATAGAGCTTGATTCTCTCTACGAAGGTACGAGTATCGAAGATCCCTCTTCCGTTGAGCCATTTTTTGCTGCCCTCAGAAAGGTCAATAAACTACCGGCTTCCTATCCGATTGAATCATTAGGGGCGAATACGGGCTCCATTTTGTCCTCCGAAATCGGCTTGATGTCAAGGCTCTATCAAAGGACGAAAGACAGCGAGCAAAATGAACTTTCCCGTTTGAGAGCACAAAAAGATTCACTCGCCCGAGAGGGGTTCCGCATGATGGATGTTCCTGAACCTAAAAAAAATGAATTCGTAAGATATGCCATTAATACTGGCGCCGGGACAGACTTGACGGTACTATTTCAGCTTTACAAAGAATTCGCTTTTTATGAAAAAAAACCGGTAGAAAGCCTGCCAGACAGCATCCCGCGCAGACTGGCGGAGATCGAACTCAGAATTCAGTTAGTTGATAATCACATTCAAGAGATTTACAATGAGAAGTCCAATGACATCAACCTGATTCTTGAGGAAGAAGCACTCAATTTATTCCCTTTGGGGGATGATCAACCCATCTCAAGTGCACCGCCCATTATCATTCAGAATCAAGGGGGTGGTTCGGCTCAATCTGCGATCATTGACGGAACGGCAAAATGGCTGGCCGAACGTATGCGGCAGGAACTCAGCATTGCATTCTTTGATCGATTTGAGACCTGGGCAGAAAAAGAGAACATTCATTTGCTGTTTCCCAATACCCTGTCAACCCTCAAATCCTCAGCCAATACGGATTATACCCTGATGATGGAAATCTACAAACGGGCCTTCGAAAAAGATTTGCATCAACTCACTTTTCACATCCCTCTTTTTCTGGAAAACGAAATCATCGATGAGAAACAGACCCAGCAATTAAAAAAGGAGGTCGCCCAACTTCAATTTCAGATCGAGAAAGTGAAGCGTTCGTCCCTCGAAGGGGATCAAGACAATGCGTCCATCACAGATCCTGTCGTCGCCCAACTTTTTGTGGAATATAAAACCCGGATGAACCAGACTGCCGCCTTTCCTTTATGGGCCGATGGCTACCAGCCTACGCGTCCGGATAGCTTTTGGTACCAGAAAGATGCCTTATCCAACATTCTCACAGACCAACGCGTAGCAAAACAAAAAGAGCTGACAAGATATCAGGCGATCAAATATCTCAGCTTTTCTCTGAACATGATCAATATGTTGCAGGAAGGCCAGCATCCTTCGGTTCTGCTCAATTCATTGTATGCACAAGCCCCGCAGCTTTTCCCTCAAAATGAGCGTCTGGAGTCCGTCCTTTTGCTCCTGAATGTCATTTCCCAGAGCCTGATCGCGACCAATTCGGATCAAAATACGGTTTGGTTGGGAAGACAGGAAATTGCCCGTTTGAGTGCAGATCGACAGTTACGAAAGTTTTATTTCGGGCTGTTGCAATACAGGATTAATTATCTGATAAACCTCAAAAGAAAAATACAAGAGCAAAAGAGATATCAGGTATTGCGTCAGGCAGATAAAGATAGCCTGCGAAATATGATGAAGGGAGAAAAAGAGCTGTTTAACGATATCTGGGATCATGTTGCCGAGGAAAGCCATGATCCTTTTTGGTGGCAAGGCAGGACCGATATGCGCATCGACTCTTTTATGCGTAGAAAGATGGCGAATTTTGATTCGCCCACATTCAATCAGCTTCCTCCTGAAGTGCAGCAGACAACATTCAGTCGCGTGGTGCGATCGGGAATCTTAGCGTCCAGACATCCCGATTACCTGATCGCCCGAAAGCAATTGATCGATCAGGATATAATCCGGCAGTCTTCCATCCTTTCATTCATCTCTTACGGTGCTGAAAATGTAGATGTCGATTTTCCCGGGGTTCTCCTTCCATCTGTCTATCCCAGACTGGACGACATTTACAGTATTTCCAGTCGTGAGTATTGGAACTTTTACTACCATTGCATCAATCAGGATGATTTCGAGTCGGCGAAAGCATCTTTCCTGGCGGAAGTCGGTGGCAGCACCGGAGTTGAACGGATTCTCAGATCAGAGCTCGATCCCAAACGATCGATTGCCAAGATTGATAGCATCAATCATATTCGATTAAAAGATCGCTACGACTTTTGTGTGAGATGGATGAAGGATGATCACTATTATAATGAATATGAAGAAAAGAAGGCGAAGTGGCAATTGTACAAGCAGTACAATCTGGACCAGGACAGCCTTACGCTGATGCGTCAACTCGGGGAAGCGAATCAAGCCTTTTTACAATATGACCTTCAGGCCATACAGATAGCGCTACAGGATACTTTGCTGGCCAATTTTTTCAATGAAAAAAACAATTTGGGGCGATTATTTGGGCAATTTACCCAGTACACCAATAAGATCGACCAAATCAATGCCCAATTCAATACCCTGCGCGCCAGTGAACAGGCAAATTTTGGCAATCCGGAGTTTATCTATCTCATCAAAAATTCGATGGGGCTGCTGGATCTGATCTTTGATTTCACCATTGACAAAAATGATCCCAGTATGGTTCGCAATATGGAGGCGATCCAATTTGCGACCAACAACTTGCTCGATGCCTATATCGCCGGCCTGGGCAAAGACTATAATGCGGTGGTGATGAACATCATTCCGGTGGTGGAAAAACTGGTCGCCAATAAATACGACAAACTGATCCTACCCTTAGAGGCTGAAGCCACTGCAAAGCTCAGTCCGGATCAACTTACGATGGACTTACTGCCGCATAGTGCGGCACTGGATTCTCTGCGCCTGCTCCGCGACGACAAACTCCGCAAGATGCAGGAGGTCTTCAAGTACAGCACCTTCATCGCCGCTGTGGCCAAAAGCAATAATTCGGATGATGTCAAAAAAGCCATCAACGCCATCGCCCTGCCGGTCGGGAGTTACAGCATCAAACGTCGCACCTATGCGAACATCAGCCTCAATGCCTACCCTGGCATTACCGGTGGCTTGGAACTGGTCCAAAACAACAATTTCAGTGAATGGGCGCCCAATTTTGGGTTTACGGCCCCCATCGGTCTCAGCCTCAACTGGGGCTATCGCAGCAAAATCAAGGAAGGCCGTTATCGCCGGAATATTGCGTATCGCAAGCGCGTCAAAAAAGCAGAAGTCGGGGTAGATGATCGTATCTTCTCCGGTCACTCAGGTTCGGTCTTTTTCTCCTTTATCGACCTTGGTGCCCTGGTTCTGTTCCGTCTCAGCGATGCAAATGAGCC
>JBCBZF010001260.1:0-1794 GCA_039815525.1 Bacteroidota bacterium
ATCCTGCGCAAGATGGAAAAGGACTTTGGGCTCATTCGGCCCGAACTGACGGTATTGATGTGCCTGAGTTTCCAAAGCGGGCCAATTCAGCCGGTAGAATTGCCTGATCTGTCAGTACTTTTTTCACATCCACTTCCAAACAATGCAAAGAAGACTGAGACAGGAAAAACTGAAGCTGACGGGTTGTTTTGGGTACATAAGAACCAACAACCATGAGGCCGCCGTGATCTGATGATTGAACTAATTCATCATGACGCAGCAGGGCTTTCTTTTCCTGACCAGCCAAAGCAGAAACGAAAGAGGCAGCAGTGCGATACAGGATATCGCGATTGCTTTGCAGACAAGCAAGTGCCAATTGTTGTAAATCACGATCATTGGCGGCATTGGCAAAACAGATTTGCTTGTCAGGCATGGTCTGAATGAATTCTCGTAGATCCTGGCCTTCCCCGGACCGGATATGCGACAAGCTGATCCCACTGACCTGCTGAGACGGAAATTCAGCAGCTCTTTTCTCAAGTATCCATTCTGCTAACTGAGAAGAGCGATAGCCAAATGCTTTATCCTTTGCGAATGGTGTCTGTGCGGCGGGAACCAATGTTTCACCTTCGGCGACATAATGTATATCACCAATGGTGTATCGGCCCCCTTCGAAGAAAGCAGGAACCAATAATTCAATGGAATCCTGTAGATGGAGTTCTTTTGCCAAGGCGTCAACTTCTGCAGGATAATGGCCCCGCAGAGTGCTGTCAGAGCGACTGATGACAATGGGTTTGCGATCAGTCTTGGCGCTGGCCTTCCAAATGTTTTGCCCGATTGTCTCTGCCAATGCCTCTGCCTGATCGGTGGGAAGGCTCCGCGAATTGGTCAGAATGAAAAATAAAGCTGTTTTTGCCCGAAGTTCTGTCGCAATCACTGCTTCGTCCCAACGTGTCAGGACGGGAATGTTTGAAACGGTTTGGGTGCCAGTCGGATCATCATCTAAGACAATGATGCTACGTGGATTCTGTGCATGGAATTGGCGAATCTCCTGGAGCCGATCGCTTTGCAGCGGTTCCGGTAAGTTTGCAAACAAAGCAGCCCGATTGTGAATCTGTTCATGCATTTGACAGTGCTTTTTTTTCAAATGCAATCACCCTGGCAGGCGCACCATCACCTCCTTTGACTTTCAGGGGAAGGGCCATGAGAAATACTTGTTCACCCATGATTTGATCCAAACCAACCAATCCCTCCACAATCACGACACCACCTCCCAGCAAAATTTGATGAATCTGGGTGACCTCCGGTAGATTGTTGACATCAGCTACCGAAGCAGGTTCCACACCCAGTATTTTGACCTGATGGTCGACACACCATCCTGCCAGCTCTTCACTGATCCGCGGAAGACCAGACCGATAATGAGATTCCCCCCTTTCCAGACTCCAATTGGTGTGAATCAATAAGCTGTCTCCGGGCTGAAATCTCTCCTGAATCTTTCCAAGATCCTTGATCGTGATGAGTTGCTGCTTTTCCTGAACATTGACCCGTATAAGCCAGGCTGTACCCATCATGTCCCGCAACCCAATTTGATCGATACTTTGCTGGCTGACACCAAAGTGCAATGGAGCATCCATATGTGTCCCGGCATGGCTGTATATGCTGAGGTTCGCGGCATTCCAGCCATCCTTTTCCACATTTCGGGTTGCTTTAGTAGAAAAGCCCTCCGTTTCATTGTCAAATGAATGGGTCAGATCGTGTAGATGGTAAGCCGTCAGATCAAACATGAGATTGTGTGGTCATAATGCCAAAAATCCTTGG
>JBCBZF010000153.1:0-9070 GCA_039815525.1 Bacteroidota bacterium
ATCAATTGATCGCTTCACCGCGCGATGGCGCCGTCCTGAACGGGGACACAGTCTTACTGTGGGGCGGGGCATATAAACACTTGAGGAAACCTCAAGTGCCCGGCGGCCATTTGCCCCAACACTTCCGTTTCCCTGTCAGAGAGGGGAGAATCTAAATTCTTCTGAAATGATTGCACCACCATCCGGGCAATCTTTGTACTCATGGGCGAGCCGCCATCCATGACCTGATCAATGGCGCGAAGAATTTCGCTGGCATTGGCATTTTTGGTGAGGTAGCCACTGGCACCAGATTTAAGTGCCTCAAAGACGCTTTTGTAATTGTCCATGACCGTGATCATGATGATCTCAGTATCGGGGCTCCGCCGCTTGATTTCGGCGGTCCCCTGAATACCGTTCATGCCGGGTAGGTCGATGTCCATGAGGGCAACATCCGGCTGATCTTGTTTCAGGTTGGCCAGCGCATCTTCGCAGTTGCTGTAGGAGTTGATGACCTGATAACGCTCAGAACTGTCGATCAGGAGTGTGAAGCCTTCCCGGACTTCTGCATTGTCCTCGACAATGATTAGGTGCCGGAATTGGTTTCCCATGAGGTGTCTAATTTCCGATTTTTGAACACATTTCCTATCCCCCATTTTGGGGGATTTTTAGCTTTGGTATTCTGGTAGCTGAATGCTCAGCTCTGTTTTTTGCGAACTTTGCCTAAGTACTCCCCCTAGTTCAAGTGCACGATGCTGCATATTTTTTAATCCGCGCCCTGAGGCGTTTTCTGGTAGTTGGACTTTTTCCCCATCATTTTCAAGACAAAAACGCAGTTTGCCGTCAGCGTGAGCCACGATAAAGCGCACAGACCGGCAATTTGCATGACGAGCAGCATTGGTCATGGCTTCTTTGAAGATCAATAAAATATTACGGCTCCAATACGGTGGCAGCCGTAATGCAGTCCCTTCAACTGCATCAGACACCGCTTCAAACCGAATATCCATTGACTCAAAAAACTCCAGTCCAAAGTCGCGTAAGTAGCCAAATAACTCTTCGGCCAAATCGCTATTGCTGTCGATAGACCAGATAAAATCGCGGGTATCAGAATGCAGACTTTTGGAACCTGCTTCAATGCGGTCTAATAAGGGTTCAACGCTTTCCTCTTCCTGCCTGAGTTTCAAACGGGCCAGATTGGAAAGGATGGTGATATTGGCCAGCTTATGACCGATTTCGTCGTGGAAGTCCCGTGCCACCTGCGATCGAACATGGGCAAGCTTTGCCTCGGTGCGTTTGCGATGGGTAATTTCGGTGGCCAACTGCCGGTTCAATACCCGCATTTCTTGAATTCTCCGACGAGCAATCAACAGGATCAGTAAGACCAAAAGAACCGCAGTAATGGAAATTAACCAGAAGTTTCTTTCCTGCCACCACCTTTTGATCGAGAAGGAGATGCGTTCATTCCCCCCCCACCTGGAATTAATCGTACGCGCCTGAATATCCACTTGATATTCCCCCGGCGGAAGATTGGTTAACTCAAAGGATTGCTCATCGCCCAAAAACCAGGTTCCTTCATTGAGGCGAAAGCGAAAAAATAAGGTCTGAGGGCCTAAAAAATTCAACGCTGATAATTCAAACCGAAAACTGCTGCCCTCCGGATAACTACCACCTTGCCTCAGACGGCCAGTTTCTACTTGAACCCTGGGCGTAGGTGCCTCCACCAATGGACGGTCAAGATTGATGCGGCTGATCCCTTTGGTCGAGCCTACCCAAAGTTCCTGGCCCTTTTCCATCAGGCTGTTGACATCGTTGGCGGCGAGCCCTGTAAACTGATTGATTCCGTAAAACCATTCCCCATCATACACCAGCAAACCTCTTTCAGAAGCAATCCATACCCGGCCGTATTGATCTTCGAGAAGCTGTCTGGCCCGCTCATTGAGCATCCCATCAAGGGAATTGATGCAATAAATCTGGTCGTCTTTGAGATATGAGATCCCGCTTTCGGTCGCAAACCATATCCGTCCATCTTTCCCTTTGATGATGTCATTCACCTGGGGATCACATAAACCTTCTGTCGCTTCAATGCGTCTACGCAGTACCCATTTATCATTGTCCAGGCCATATACTCTTGCGCCACTTTTGGTCCCGGCCCAGACCTCCCCATCGATCATACTCATAGAAAGAAAATTCGCCTTTTCTTCTATTTGAATGACTTTATGCTCTCCAACCTTCTCTGGAGATGCGCGAGAGATAGAAGTATAATTCATCCCCAGAATTTCGTTTCGCTCGGGTATATAGGTGGTGTGAAAAGCCCAACGCGTTGAGAGCTTTTCACTTGCTTGTTGGTGCTTGTATTGATACGTGCCATCTGGCCTTGTAAACATCAATTGGTCCCCGATAAAGAAAATATTTTCGATCTCTCCTTGTGTACCATTCAGCGCGGTGAGTTTCCCATTAGGCCCCAGCTTCTTTATACCATTTTCTGTCCCAAGAAAAATTTCGCCATCAGGTCCTTCCTTGATATCATTTACAGCGAGGTTTTTGAATTGATGGAGAAATCCCTGTTCTGGGTTTTTCACACAATACACACCATCTCCAAAGGTCGCAATCCACAGGTTTTTCTGGCGGTCCAGCATCATCCAGTTGAGTGAGGAAGAAATCCCAATTGCCTCCACCAGATCTACTTTACGCTTTTCTTCCAGATCATATAAAAACAGGTTTTTCCCGAATCGCGAATAGCTGGCCGTCATGATCAACAGCTGCTTATCATTCAGTCGAATCAACTGACGGATTGGTAAATTCGGCAAATCATCAGTCAGTAGACCAGACGGACCCAATTGAAACGCTTTTCCAACAGCACCAATCAGTAGCTGCCCCTGCGAATCTCGCTGGACCGATGTAATGGTATCCTGTCCGAGAAGTTGGGGAACCACAGCCTGCATATCGCCGCTTTGATTCCAGTCAATCGCCCATAGGCCTTTGGTGCTACCGAAGGCATAAATCTGACTGTCAATCAGAAAATAGTCCATCGAGAGATGAGGCAGAGAGACCACCAAAGATGTTGGCGTGTTGAAATAGGGTTGAGAAGGGTTCCCGGGAGATTGATAGGTACGAAAGTTTTCCAGTTTCCTGCTGCCGGTGTGAAAGCGTTGTAAATTCCCCCTCTGCCAGGCAATGCCCAGAGAATCTTCAATCAGAATATGATTGTTCATCTCCCCTCCACTGGAAGATGGTTTCAGGGCAGAAATGACTCCATTTCGAATCTCACAGATCATTCCCTTCCACATCGCAACAAAGAAATGCGCGGAATCAGCCTCTACGATCTGGATGGGATAATCTGAGGATAAACCATCAGCACGACCAAAATGCGTGAAGCTGGCCCCATCAAAGCGGGCCAATCCATCGTCAGAAGTAATCCATATATAGCCGGCTCTGTCCTGGACAGCCTGATAGCAAACATCATGGGGCAAGCCATCTTCTACGGTGTAATGCGCATAGCGAAAGGATTGGGCATGCAGGCCATTCAATGCGAGCATAAAGAGCCCCAATATGATCCATGGTATTCTCACAAAAAGGTGTGTACTGCATAAAGGTAACGAAATTGGCGCAGGAAACGCTGGTAAGCAAAAATCGGGTGCAGTCAATGACTGCACCCGATTTACAGAACAAAATCCTCTTGATTAGTTACAAATGTGTCCGTCGGTGTTGTTTGCGAAGGTGTTGCCACTCTCGGTAAGTGTCCCTCCACTTCGCACAAAGACACCACATCCAGCATTATCAGCGATGTATGACTCGGTCAGCGTAAGGGTCCCGCCCTTCAGCAGGATACCGGTGCGTTCATTACAGCAGTACACATAATTGCCCGCGCCATATTGTACGACACTGTGCGTGATTTCATTGTTGTTGTCAGTGGTTTCAATGTGAATCCCTCTCCAGGATCCAGCAGTCTCCGCTTTGCTGGTGAAGGTAATTTTATTGGCATCAGTTCCAACTGCTTTCAGGAAGCCGTTGTCATACACACCCAGCCCACCATCATTCTCAAAGGTCAACACCGCTCCAGGGGAGAGAGTAAGACCTTCGGTGATGTCAATGACAGAGGTAAGGAGCATCGGTACATCAAAGGCATTGACGGTGGTTGCAACATTGACCTGGTCGCGATAGATTTCAACAAAATCTGCATTAGAATCATTTCCAGAGAAACCAGACTCCGCATCCAACTCGCCAGCCTGTTTCATGCTGATCAGCATAGCGGTTAACTTGTGAGAGGAGACAGTATTCCGATCAAAGCCACGGAATGAGAAATTTTTCGCGGTGACAATCCCATGGCCATCACCATTGCTCAGGCTGGTGTTGTCAATTGACGCGGTACCATCTTTCAGGAAAATGGTGGCGATAGGGTTACAGCAGTATACGTAGTTTCCGCCAGCATCTGAGATCTGTGCATGGCTGATGCGGTTTTCAATATTATTGGTTTCAAGATGAATCCCACGCCATACACCTCGGGTAGCACTGGTACCACGGATGATCACCGGATCAGATGCATTACCATCGATGACCAGAGAACCATTGTCAAATACTCCGATTCCAGCGTCTGCCTCCATGACCATTTCCACACCAGCGTTGATGAACAATTGCTCCGTAACGTCCATGACTTCGCCGTCAAAAAGGTAAGGCACATTCAGTTTTGACATGCTTGTCGCACCGTTTATATCGCCACTTAGGACAAATACAAAGTCTTTGCTATTGCCAGAATAATCAGAATTGGTGCCATCCAGTTCGTTCATCCGCTCAGGAGAAAGGGCCACCGGATAGTCATTGTGCGTGGTGATGCTCATGTTTTCATACTCACGCATCTCAGCTTGACTTCTAACATATATTCCATATCCATCGCCATTGCTGATGGTCGTATTCTTCAGGCTGACTTTTCCATCTTTGAGAAAAAGGGTGGCAACGGCATTACAGCAATACACATAATTGCTACCCGCATCACTGATCTGTGCATAATCAAAGCGGTTGTTGATGGAATTGGTTTCCAGGTGAATCCCTCTCCAGTATCCTGCAATGGCTTCTTTTCCTTTCAGGATGATCGGCTGACTCTCAGTTCCGACCACTGTGATGGTTCCCTGATCATAAATACCCAAACCAGCATTTTCTTCAAATTCGATCACGACACCAGGCTCAATCGTCAATGGTGCTGTGATGTCCATGACACAATTATTGGGGACGACATAGTCAACTGCGGCATCGGTATTGGTCAGGGTACGCTCAGTGGTAAAGAAATTACACTCCAGGACGGTTGGCTGAATCACTGGATTAGAACCATCGTCCCGCACCCAGGTCTGGGCATTACCAGCACCACTGTTTTCAACTGTAATGGACAGCTCATCTTCACTGATCATTTGAATCTGGCCATTGTAATAGTTGCCATCACTGCCAAGTTCACGGTGGATGAACACATCCTCAGAAGGGGTGATGTCCTCCCACTTCACGTCTCCGACAGAAAAGCCACTGGCGGCTTTAAAGGTAATGGTACCACGATTGCCAACGACTTCCAGACGGATGCCATCTGCGGATGGATTGTTACTGGCCTGGCGCATCCATTTGCCAGCCAGATCACTTAGCTGGACATCTTCACCGGGATTGTTGCCATTGCCGTTTCCATTGATCAAATCACAGCCAGGCGCAAACAAGAGCATAACGAAAGCCAGCAAGAATACTGGAACAAATTGTTGTGGGCGTCTCATAAGTTCTTGAATTATTGTATGGTTTGTTGGTTAAGATGATTGCTTCATCTGTGCATGAGTGCTGCCCACAGAAAAAAGGTAAACCAACTGGAGAGGATTTTTTCAAAAAAATATTCTGATAGCTCGAAAATCCCACAGTTTGGGGGATAGAAAAGCGGTTTTGAGCCTCTATCTTTGATGAAAAGCTATTACCATGAAAAGAAAAGTTCCGACCTGGATTTACATACTGATTCCCTTTTTGGCCATTGCTACCTGCAATTATATCATCAATACCCAGGACGAGGACGAGCGATTCAATCAACCCAGGGTAGGAGATTATTATGCTTTTTCACGCTTGATTCAAGATGAAGAAGCGGCCGAAGACCAGGTACTCAAACTGGCGGAAATTGGTCCTGATTCTATGACATTTTTCCTCCCAATGCAGGAATTTCCGTTTGGCTTTCAGATCAGCGAATCAGAAAGCGTGGTGAGAGACGCAGATAAAAATGGCAGTATGTTTTCGCCCTACATCATGAAGGTCAGCCGTGCAGACCTTTTGAAGTACCGTGAAAACGGGTCTCTCAGTCTGGGCAATGCCATGAAATATGACCAGCCCAAGCTGATTAAGGTATTTCGATAACTCTTTCCAGCCCGCAACGACAACACACAATCGCGCATAGGCGCTTCACAACCGATGGACCATAAAGGTTTACATCCTCAACGGGATGCGTTCTTTTTTAGGAATAGGTTAAGGCCACGCAGCTCTGCTGCGTTGGCCTAGCTTTTTTTGTTTGAGTTTTGTAAGGGAATCAGGCGCTTACTCAAGAACCAAAATCTCAAAGTCAAAACCAACTTCCACTTCAGTTGTCGTTGGATGAAAGTCCAGTTGGGTGGGTTCGCCATCTACCAGACAACGCTTGGCTTTGAAGGGCATGCCGTGAATGATGAGACGGATACGGTCGTAATCTGCATCATACCCTCCTTCTACCTGTTGAACCAGGGTCAGGGCTTTATTTTCGCCCTGCAAGGTTAATTTGTGCAACAGATACTCACCTTGTTCGTGATCATATCCATCTCCCTGATCCCAGTAAATGAGGCTATTCTCCTCTCCATTTTTATAATAAACGTGTAGGTCCAGGACCTCGATCCGTTTTTCATTGGTATACTGCATGACGGGTGCCTGAGGGATCATGCCACCGGCACGGGCAAACATCGGAATTTCGTGCAGATCTGCCTCTACCCAGATTTCCTGTTCACCGGGAATGGGTTCATCGGTCCGGAAATCATACCAAATGCCCTTGGGAAGGTACAAATAGCGGCCTCGCGCGCCTTCATCTGATATTGGGCAGACCAATAAATGATCCCCCACACAGAATTCTTCCATCCGGTGTAAGGTCTCAGGGTCGCTTTGATCCAGAAATGACAAAGGCCGCAGAACTGGCGTACCATAGGTTACATACTGCCAGAAAGCCGTGTAGAGCAATGGCATGAGTTTATAACGCAGCTCAATGGTCGACTTGGCAACCGCAGTATACTCTTCCCCAAAAGACCAGGGTTCCTGATCGACCTCTTCACGGGTAGCCATACTTTCGGCTACGGCCTCTTCATCTACAGCCGCATCGCCTACATCATGGTAGCCAATGGAATGTACCCGACAAAGTGGATGAAAGATGCCACACTGCAACCAACGCACAAATAGTTCCCCACTGGGAACATAATTGAATCCACCAATATCGGATCCGATAAAGGAGAAGCCCGAAATACTCATGCGTTGGCTTTGAATACTGGCCAGTTTCAGGTGCTCCCAATTGGCATTATTGTCTCCAGTCCAGGCAGCAGAAAAACGCTGGCCGCCAGCATAACTGGCCCTGGTGATCATAAAAGGTCGATTGGGATAGGCAAAGTGCTTTACCCCATCATTGGTGGCCCGGGCCATCTGCATGCCGTAGACATTGTGGGCTTTGCGATGACTGGTGGGATGTCCGTCATAATCATGGCGTACATCATCAGGTACACTTTTATTGGCTACTTCAAAAACGGCAGGCTCATTCATGTCATTCCAAACACCAGATACCCCCACTTTGCGGATCAGATCGCGAAACAAACCAGCCCACCAAGTCCGGACTTCAGGATTGGTAAAATCAGGGAAATAACATTCTCCCGGCCATACCTTGCCCTGCACATATGGTCCATCTGGTCTCCGACAAAAGTATCCTTTCTCCAGTCCCTCGGTAAAAATCGGGTAATCCATGTCGATTTTGATACCAGGATCGATGATGACCACCGTATGAAACCCATCCTCCTTGAGTTCTCGCAGGAGGCGGGGCGGATTGGGAAAGTGCTCATTGTTCCAGGTAAAACAACGGTAGCCATCCATATAGTCGATGTCCAGATAAATGGCATCACAAGGAATCTCGCGACTGCGGAATTCAGCGGCAATTTCCTTGACCTGAGATTCGGGATAATAGCTCCATTTACATTGATGGAAGCCCATCGCCCATCGGGGCGGCAGTTCCGGACGGCCAGTCAACTGAGCGTATTGTTCGGCTACTTCCATCAGTTGTGGACCAAAGAAGAAATAGTAATTCATTTCTCCTCCCTGGGCCCAGAAACTGGTGGCTTCCGGCCTTTCTTTACCAAAATCAAAATGGGTACGGAAGCTGTTGTCAAAAAAGATTCCATAGGCCCGGCCGCTGTGTAAGCCGTAGTAAAATGGGATCGATCGATACAATGGATCAGTGTGAGAACCATAGCCAAAACAATCATTCGCCCAGTTTTGGAGGCGTTCTCCGCGCAGATTCAGATGGCAGGTTTTATCACCCAATCCAAAATAGGCTTCATCAGAACGCGCTTTCTTGCTCATCTTGACAATGTTGCCGCCAAAGGGGCTTTCTTCCCAGTGGAACCCTTTGTCATCTTCCAGCATCACTTTCCCACGTGCGTCCAGCATGCTCACATGCAAGCCTTTCTTACGCACCCGACATTCCATGACCCGGGTCTTGACGCTCAGATATTGCTCACGATCCCGTACCCGGACAGCCGGGGTTTCTTCCGGCTCGAAGACTGGATCAATGGCATAAGAAAAGTCTTTATCGAAATATCCTTGAGTCGCATAGCGGAAGCGGATGATCCGGTCTGCCAGAATTTCGAGCATCAGGATAACCCCGTTATCACAGAAAAGCTGAAAGCGACTGCCCTCTTGCTTCCAGTGTGTAACGCTTCCAGGGTAAAATTCAGTTTGGTTCTCCAATATATTTTGATCCATGCTTTTCCTGCTATCAATACAAGCCTGAACGGGTCAAATTATTCACAATGACACTTTTTCCGTCGAATCGCTGGCTCATCGCCGTCTCCGCTTCAGGCCTTGGTCG
>JBCBZF010000029.1:0-16850 GCA_039815525.1 Bacteroidota bacterium
CATTGCTGTCCAGTGAGAAGAAATAGCCTCCGTGAATATCATAAAAACGCGTTGGGTCGTCTTCTCCCAGTTTGAGCCATTCAATGCGGGCTTCACTGGTCAGCTCATGTATGCGAAAGTCATTGGCATCCGGAAAATCACTGCCAGCAAAGATGACAGCTCTCTGTGGAAACTGGTCTCGTTTAATGGTTTGGGACTTGACACCGCCGCGTTCGGCAAAACCGGAGGGAACAGGAAGGCTAATCGTATGCATTTGATTCAGGTCAGGAGTGTGGCGGAAAAGATAATGGTCAAATGATCAAATCGAAAGCTTTGGTGGGAATTTGTTGACGGATTTTCTATTTGCAGAACAGATGATGCAAAACAAATTTTTCAATAATTTGCCCCCAAAATCTGACAGATCAGCAAACTTCTTTTGCAAAACCCGAATGTTTGATTCATCTCGAGTTATGAGACTGATTCCACTTTTCGCTTTGCTGTCACGACAAACCTGTAAAGTTTTGAGAACATTTTTTTCCCTACACTGTCTCTTACTCCTTTTGTCCTTTTCTACTTTCGCAGCTACCTATCCGGTTACCAATACCCTGGACGCTGGAGGCGGTAGTCTCAGAGAAGCCATCACCCTTGCCAATGCAAATCCAGGCCTGGATGTCATTTCGTTTACCATCGCTGGGGTGGGGCTCCATACCATTACTTTGCTGTCTGATTTACCTGATATTACCGATCCGGTGCTGATCGATGGCAGTACGGCCAATGGCTTTGCAGGCATACCGTTGATTGAAGTTGACGGAAACGATGTAGTGAATGAGGTATTTTTCCTGACTACAGCTGCTGATGGTTCACATATTTCTGCATTGGTGGTCAATCACTATCTCAACTTTGGCATGGATATACGGGCCGAAAACTGCCGGGTCACCAACTGTTTTATCGGAACCGATGCGAGTGGAACGCTGGATGCGACGCCAGGTGATTTTGGTCTCTACATCCGGAATCACAACAACATCGTCGGTGGGGCAAACCCAGGTGAGGGAAATCTGATTGGCGGGAATGCGACCTCGGGTATTTACGTCCAAAACAATCAGGATAGCACCATCATCATGGGAAACCTGATTGGAACAGATATAAACGGAACGAGCACCCTCCCTAATGGTACCGGAATCAATTGCTGGGGACGGTTTGTGGAGTTGGGGAGCAGTACGCTTACAAGCCGAAACATTATCTCGGGCAATACGAACGGCGCACTGCTTTGGGGCAGAAAATCTATTGTACAGAATAATTATATCGGTGTTGATATTACCGGAACAGTAGCCCTTCCCAATACGGGTATCGGACTTGGCATTTTTCAAGACAGTTCCCTGGTCGGGGGCAGTCTTCCAAGCGAAAGGAATGTCATTTCCGGCAATGGCTCTTCGGGCATTGGACTCTCAGGTGCCAATACCTTCGGTTCCAGAATCAGTGGCAATTTCATTGGGACAGATTATACCGGCACTGTCGCCATTCCCAACGGCCAACAGGGGATTGTCTGCAATGGCGGGGTAACAGGCGTAACCATCGGTGGACTGACTGCTGGGGAGAGAAATATCATTTCTGGAAATAGTGCGGGTGGTGTTGGCTTTAATACCGGAACCGGAAACTATGTGTATGGCAATTACATTGGGCCCGATGTAAGCGGTACGGTCGTGATCGGGAGTCAGACCATCGGCATTACCTGTAATTCTGCCGGTGGCAATTTCTTCGGCAATGGCACCGCCGCTGGTGCAAATGTGATCAGCGGCAATACAAACATGGGCGTCAACCTCAATGGCCCCGATTCAGATAGCAATCAGGTCAAATTCAACTACATCGGAACCGATCCCAGTGGTCTGTTGGATCTGGGCAATGGAAACCGTGGGGTTTATGCAAATGGTGGAGCGGAGGACAACGAAATCGGCGGCCTCCTTCCCGGAGAAGGCAATATCATCGCCTTCAACACCCAGGGTGGCGTACTGATCAATTTTTCCGGCAGCACCCGCAACAGCATTCTGGGCAATCGCATTTATGAAAATCAGGGAGCGGGCATCCAGCTCTCTAACGGGAACAACAATCAGGCAGCGCCCGACATCACCGGATATGGAAATGGCCCGGGTACAATTACTTTTTTTGGTACGCTGCTGAGTGCTCCAAATACAACCTACCGCCTGGAATTCTTTTCCAGCAGCACCTCAAACCAAGGACAGACACTTCTGGGAAGCACGAATGTTACAACTGATGGCGCAGGCTTTTATGCCTTGAACGAGCTCATAGCCGCGCCAATCAATCCTTCCGAACCTTACTTCACTGCCACCGCAACCGATCCGCTTGGCAATACCTCCGAATTTGGCGCAGAAGTCATTCTGCCGGTTCTCCTGACGCATTTTTCACTGCATCCCGCAGGAAAGAATCACCTGATCCTCCATTGGGAATTAGCCGACACAGAGGATGATCTTCATTTTGCGATCGAACACAGACAGCCGGGCGATGACTTTGCGGTTGTGGGGGAGCAAAGTGACTTTCTGCAGGCTAATGGCCACCGGCAATATCAGTTTGATGTATATTCTCTAGCGGGTGGTATGCATTATTTCCGACTCCATGCGCGTACCGCTGCGGGTGAGGCTTTTTACAGCTCCGTTTTGGCCTTTGACAATCAATTGACAGAGCCCTATCAACTGCAAGTGCAAAATCCCCTGAGCGGGAATGATGTCCTCTTCTTGCAAGTGAATGAATCTCAGTCGGTAGATATTTCTCTCTACACACTTCATGGCGCGAAAGCAGGGAGCTTGTTTCAGGGAATGATTCCGGGAAAGAATACAACAGACATACCAATAAACACCTCTCACTTTGCCAGGGGAACCTATCTCCTCGAAGTAAAAGGAAGGACATTTCGAAACCTCAGGAAAGTGGTGATTCTCTGAATGAAAGCGCGTCGCTTCAGAGGCACAAAAAGTTTGATAAAAAAGACTTCTTCTCCCCATATTATGTTAGCAAACATTCTCAGGGATTGATAATTTTACAGACAAACACAGCACAGAAATTCATATGCAGCATTCTTTTTTTCTCTTCATCTCTGCTTTCTGGTGTACGCTTTCATTTGCACAAGACACCACTTTCTATGACAAAAGCTGGCAGAGAAGCAGTCGGACAGAAGCGACATACTACCGCATTGTGAGCGAAGAAGATAGCCGGTGGGTGAAGAGGGATTTTTTTCGTAGCAATGATCAGCCGCAAAGTGTTGCTTTTTATCTGACCAGGGACTTCAAAAGGCCCATCGGGAAGTTGGCGGTATGGTTTGAGAGTGGCGCCAAATATAAAATTGCTGTATACGATACCTCCGGCGCCTACACCCAAACTCTCTGGTATGAAAACGGTCAGGTAAAAAATAAAGGTCAGTACAATGCCAAAGACCAGCGCATCGGTACCTGGGAAGAGTACTACGAAAGTGGGCCTTTATCCCAAAAAGGTGAATACAAGCAGGGCGGAAAATTTGGACGCTGGCAGTATTGGTATGAGAACAAGCAAGCCCACCAGGTATTGGAATTTGTCAGGAAAGGACCTTTCGGATTTAAAACCCTGCTGATCGACTTCTGGGATCGGACCGGTGAGCAAACGCTGAAAGATGGGACCGGCAGCATCAGAGAAGTATTCAATGACAGCTCCCAGCAAGTCCGTTTCGAAGGTGAGGTAGAGAATAAAAAACGAGTTGGGTTGTGGACTGTCTATCATCCTGACGGATCGCGAATGGAAAGCGTCTTTTACGACAAAAAAGGCATGGTACACGGCCTGCACCAATACTTTTACCCCGATGGTAAAATCGAAATGGAAGGCCACTGGAAGCATGGGAAAAAAAGTGAAAAATGGGTCTACAAATCTCCGGAAGGAGAAATCTTGTGGGAAAAGACCTATGATACGCCGGAAACTGCATCTTATAGATTCGGCGAACGTGAACCTTTACCCATCAATATGAAGCAGTTGGTTCAATACATTGGCTATCCCAAAGAAGCAAGAGACGCAGGCATCGAAGGACAAATGATTGTCCGTGTATTGATCAGCAAAGAAGGCCGTTACGAAAAGCACCGAATCATCCGTTCTCCACATCCTATGATCGATAAAGTAGTGGAGGCACATTTGGACAAAATCCGCTTCATCCCTGGGATCCAAAGATCGGGTTACATCAAATTTTGGGTGAACATCCCCTTCAATTTCCAGCTGAATTAGAAAGTTGACATTCACGCTTATGCTAAATTATTTTAGCACTATCAGAGTATTTGATACACCTCAACATCGCACACACCATGAAACATTGCATCATTCTGTGGAGTGTCCTCCTGCTTTCCAACTATTCTTTTGCGCAGGATACAACCTATTATGATAATAACTGGCAGATCGCTAATGAGAAAACAGCCTTTTTTTATAGCATTCTTGACCATGAGGGTTCACATTGGGTCAGACGAAATTTTTTCCTGAGTAATGATCAGCTTCAAAGTGTCGAATACTTTGGGAAAGGAGACCTAAAACAACGGATCGACACCATGAAAGCTTGGTATGAAGGTGGTGAGAAACAGAAACTCGCGATCTATAATTTGGATGGGAGTAGTCATTTAACATATTGGTACGAAAATGGACAATTAAAGCAGCGGGGGAACGTCACTTCACGTGGCTCCTGGACCGGCAATTGGGAAAGTTATTTTGACAATGGTCAATTGAAAGAAAGCGGGGTATATGAAGAAGGAGGGAAACTTGGCCGCTGGGAATATTGGTATAGGAATGGCAAACCGCATCAGGTACGTGAGTATGTTCATTCAGAGCAAATCGGGATTGAGATAAAGCACCTTAACTTCTGGGATCGTGAAGGAAATCATCTCCTGAGAGATGGCAATGGTTATATCAAGGAAGTCTATGGCGACGATCAAAGCATTACTCGATTTGAAGGCCAGGTAAAAGGGAAAAAACGCATTGGGCTATGGAATTGCTACTATCCAAGTGGAGAAATCGCTGAAAAAGTCCGATTCGATAAAAAGGGTCAGGCGACTGGCGTTCACAAATACTTTTATCCTGATGGTGAAGTTGAAATGCAGGGAGAAATGGCAGAGGGAATAAGAAAAGGCAAATGGATATACTGTTCTAAAAATGGCACCATTATTTGGGAAAACACTTATGAAGGTCAGCTACAGGTTCCTTATGTATTTGGCTGGCGTGACCCGATCCCATTAAATATGTCTGAGGTTTCAGCAGATATCGGATATCCGAAATTAGCGCGGGACAGCGGAATCGAAGGAGAGGTCCTGATCAGACTATTGCTTGATGAAGATGGGAAATATATCAGACATCGGGTGATTCAGTCATCTCATCCTATCCTGGCCCAGGCAGTCGAAATACATATTAATAAGCTCTATTTCATTCCCGGTCGTGAACACAATACTCCCTGCAAATACTGGCTGAATGTCCCTTTCAATTTCCATCTGAAGTAAAGGGTGCCATCCCTACTCCGTCCCACCCATTCGCAATTCCAGATTGGGCAGATTCATCGGTACCCGGATCGGACCATAGCCAAGGTCAATCATGGTTTCGCCTTTCAGGCCGGGTTGCAGCACCTGCTGTTCCAGCATGTTGAGAATACCCTGATTGGCTTCGCCCCAGCGAAGGTTGAGCACCAGACGCATTTCGCGCTCCCCCCCACCGGGAATCATCCGCTGCTGTGTACTACGCGGCCCACCGGCAAAACTGATCGGATTATAATCATTGAGGGTCGCGTCGGTGAAAAAAGCCGGGGCCTCAATGGCAAATTCATTGCGGTTGACAAAGAGAAAGGGTACTTCGATGCGCAGCCCATCTACTTGCGCGCCTGGATAACGCACCATATCTGGCATGGCTTTAAAGGCCTCCCATTGGTTTTTGAATTGATTCCATTTGGTCCCGACCTGATTGCCCAGCATCGGTTTCAGGACTTTGTTCACCACCTGATCCATCGCCAATTGATCGCTGGAATAGGATAATTTCCCTTTCAGTTGATCCCATTTCCCATCAATGTTTCCCTGCCCGCTAAAGCTCTCCAGCATCGCAATGGTATGATCCAGGATGTTGATCGTATCGGTCCGTGCCCAATTGGTGAAGGTCGGAGCAGGCACCACAATCTCAGTATTTTCCAGCAGATTGAGGAAAGGATCAGTTACGGCTGCGCCGCTTTCATTGATCAGGACGTCGCCAAAATTTTCCACCGGATCGCGCAGCGCTTTCAGATTGATTTCATTCATCTGTCCGGTAAACTGCACCCGGATTGGATGCACGGAGGGTTTGATTTCTGGAAGGGTGGGCAGACGAATGGTATCAGAAAAGGCAAACTCCAGGGTACGGGTGCCCAACTTTTTGTTCAGATAGTTTTTCAGCTTTCCATTTTCGGTCAGTTGATTGGAAGGAAGATCGATGTCATATTTTTCCAATTCATTCAAAAAATCAGACAGATCCAGTTTTACTGATGAGCTGAAACGATAGACATTGTCCTTGCCCAGCACATCCAAGACGGCAAGATTGCCTTCCGGGTCCAGATTAAACTGCACTTCATAGGTTTGCATACGTTCGCTGTTGGCGGGCACACTAAAGCCTCGCTTTTGTACTGGCATCCCGGGCATGGGATCGCCATTCAGTTCGAGTTTGAAGGTGTGTTCCGGAATGCTGAGAGCTTTGTTGAATGGATTTCGAAAGAGAAAACGCAGCCCAAGTGTGAGGCGCATTTTTTCCAGTTCCAGCGAGGGTTGAAAGCTTTTGACCTCTACCCCTCTGAAGCCAACCGTGGGGATGGTTTCCTGCAGGCTGAGGACTTGTTTGCAGGAAGAGAATGTCAGCAGAAAAATCAAAGAAAAAATCAGGTAGCGCATAACAGAAGGATGCTAAATTTGCGGTCATGAGAGCATTGATTATCGACCGTTTTCCAGAATCGTTCCGTGTCGGACTGGATTCGTTACCAATCGACTATACTTATTTGCCCCATACCAATCGGGCAGAAGTCCTCAGCATCATTGCTGACTATGAAATCCTGATCATGAATTCCAAGGTACGAGCCGATCAGGAATTGGCCGATACGGCAACGAAATTGGGGCTGGTGGTAAGGGCCGGGGTCGGCATGGATCACATCGACATTCCTTATCTCGAAAGCAAAGGCATTGCGGTTCACAATACAGCGGGTGCGAATGCAGACTCGGTGGGCGAACAAACTGTCGGTATGCTGCTGGCTTTACGACACAGCCTGATGCGCGCCAACCGTCAGGTCAAAGCTTTTCAATGGGAAAGAGAAGTGAACCGCGGTGTGGAGATCAAAGGCAAAACGGTCGGCATCATTGGCTATGGCAATACCGGGCAGGCAGTTTCCAATCGGCTGGCAGGTTTTGGCTGCCGCAGGCTGGTGTATGACAAATATGTCTCCGGCTTTGGAAGCAATGAAGTGGAGGAAGTGCAGATGGAACAGATTTTCGCTGAGGCAGATGTGCTGACATTACACATCCCGCTGACAGCGGAAACCCAACAACTCGTCAACGACGAATATCTCAGTCGTTTCGCCAAACCCATCATGCTTCTCAATCTGGCCCGTGGTCCGATTGTAGACATCAATGCCTTGAATCGTGCGCTGGACAGCGGGAAGGTAATTGCCGCCGCCCTGGATGTCTTGCCAAATGAAAAGCTGCATACGCTTTCAGAAGCCGAGCGGACAACCTATGAGACCTTATTCCAGCGGGAAAATGTGATGCTGGCCCCCCACATTGGCGGCTGGAGCGTGGAATCCCTTGACAACATCAATCAGCGGATTCTGGGAATTGTGCGGGCATTTATCGGGACATAAAGAGGCGACGGATCGGTGTCTGTATGAATTACTGATCGATCATGTTTGACAAAAAAGGAATCCAAATCCTAATTTGTCAAAAAAAATCAGTCCGATTCAATCTGAAAGACTGGATTGTAGATGATCCCGAGCAGATTTCTCCAGGGGTCTCTGACGCTGGCCACCATTAATTCTCCCCCAACGCTATTGGGTGCTTCGGCTTCCGTCGCGCCGCAGGCGAGCAGATGCGTATACACCTGATGAATGTCTTCCACTCCCCAATAGGTGCTTACACTAGACGGTTTTTCAGTGGTCGGCTCTTCTTCAGGCAAAAGTCCTAACTCAAAGCCACCAATGTTAAAGCCAACATAAAATGGTTCGTCAAAATAAGGATCTACGCCAAAAGCTTTGGCATACCAGGCTTTGGCTTCATTAAGGTCAGAAACGTGGTAAATACAGGTTCGAAGACCGAGAAAGGGAGATTTACGCATGCTAATTGTCGTGTGTGATGAACAGATAAAGGGCAATTCAATGTACTACAAAAATTAGCAAAGCAACCAAAAATAGCAATTAGATTTTCTCCCAAACTGCGGTTCCATACCAAATCGTCTTCTCACGTAGTAGAACCTGTTTGGCATGGCCCCCGACCAATGACTGCATATACAGCGACTTCATCATGGCTTTGCGGCCCAGATTGTACATCAGTTCGATGAATTTATCGCGTGGACGGCCCAACTCCATAAATGGCGTCAGGTCCTGATCGGAAACGGGTTTCAGTCCATAATCCGCCGCCATCTCCTCCGTTTCTGACTTTTTGAGCAAACTGAAAGCCAGCCAGCCTTCCCGATAGTCAAACATCAGCTGTTTGTTCTTCTCGGAATAATTGTCCCGATCGATGTGCTCACCCAGAAAATCATCTACCATGAGCAGGCGGCCACCAGTGCGCAAACGACCAGCAATGGATGCCAAAAAGCCCTCCGGCGATGCCGCATGATTGTAAGCTTCGATGGAATATGCCAAATCCAGATCCTGAATTTCTTCGGGTAACTCCAGAAAATCCGCTTCAATCATCCGGCAGCGATCGGCCAGCATGTCCTGTTCGATCAACTGCCTACCAATCTCAATCTGCGTAGGCGAAATGGTCACACCACGCAAGTGCACCCGTTCATCGGTTTTGCGGGCCACATAGCGGAGCGAGCTTCCCACCCCACAACCAAGATCCAGCACTTCCAGTTTGCGATCCTGTGGCATCCCTTCGATTTGATCCACGATCAACTGATTGCTGTAATTGATGGCATCATCAAAGCTTTTGACACCTGGCGCCCAAAGCGCCTGATGGATATTACCCGTATTCTGATTTTTGCCGAGTTTGAGAAAGCGGCGGGTATTGTTGTCGTAATATGCCTTTACGCGGGCACTGGATTGATTCATTGGTCTGGATGTTGTAAGTCAATGGAATCAGGGGCATTCATTTGCTGAAGGCCCTGTATGAAAAATGGATAAAAATCTTCGTGTTTGAAATCGTCTTCCTGGGCTTCTCCGGGATGTAAGCCTTCCCGAAAACCTGCTTCCTTGGTAAATTGAATTAACCCCGCATCGCGACTGATCAGATGGAGCGGGCTTTGCATACCCATCGTGTGTCTGGTCAGGAAGGGCGGCTGATGATCTCCCACCAGGACGAAAACGCTGTTTTCCCCTCCTTTTTCCCGGATGAAACGCGCCATCAATTGCAGTTCGTAGCGCATTGCATCGAAATAGGTCCGAAACTTCAGGCCTTCCGAAACGGCTGCCTCATGAATGGAGTAATTATCAAAGACATGTTGTTGATTCAGTTTTCGCCAATCTTGCACCAATGGCGGTGTGGCGTACCAGGGACTATGTGAGTTGAGGGTAATGAAAAACAGAAACTTCGGCTGCGTCGTGTCTATTGCCATTTCCTCTGCGAAATGGTACATGGCAAACTGATCCGGGATACTGCCAAATTTACTGTATACCGGCCCTGCATAAGGAAAATCCTGATAGCGCATCCAATGATCGAAGGCGAAAAAGCGTTCGTAGGCATCATAGGGAATGCGCTTGTCCAGCTCCGGATTGGACCCGAGCGTGGTCATGCGCCAGGTCTGATAGCCTTGTGCATTGAAAAAGCGTACCATATGGGGCGCATCCGAAAAATCATTGATCAACCGATTATAATACGGATGCCAGGCTATTTTCTGCCCCATCATCAGGCTGGTAAAGCTAAGCCAGGAACGTCCCCCGCTAATGGGTGCAATCGAATGCCGGGAGGCCATTTGCCAACCAGCAGCATAGAGGTCCAGCTCTAGTTCGCGCAGTAAAGCTTCATATACCGGGCGTAGCTCAGGTGATTGCATGAGCAGACTGCCATAACTCTCAATAAAGAGCAGGTATACATCAGGCTTCTGTGGCAGTTCAATCTCATGAAAAGCGGCATAGCTCCGGTCAATGTCCTCGGCAGCCAATTGTTCGGATAAGCTGAGAGACGATTGAATCCCATAGGAAACCGGCCAAATGTTCCAAATGACACGTGGACCGCTTTTCCAAAAACTTCCAATCAGTAATGCAAGCGTCAATCCCAGAGTCCAGCGCCAATCAGCTTCAATGTTCAGGCGACTGATCTTCTTGCCTAGCCACAGCAATGCCCCTAAGCCTATTACCGCACCCAATAAGGCTGGCAAGAACTGTACGAGCTTGCCTACGTGGAATTCGGCCATAAAAATGGGGACCACCTCCCACAATAGCACCCAATCATTGTAGTAATTGGGGAGACTCGCATACAGACTGATGCTGAAGAGTTGGTACAATTGGAGAAAAAGAAACAGCAAGAAGCTAAGGGTCATCAGGGCCCAACGGAGGTTTTGACGTTGAGAACCCAGCCACACCAAAGCAATGCAGCTCAAACACCATTCTCCATGCAATACCCAAGGATCGATGATTCCACGCCAGGCTGGCAAAGCCAGTAGTCCCAGATTCAGGAACAGTACCGCCAGCGCGTACCAGATATGTTTGCCTGCGATTTTCAAGGTTCGTGAATGAGTCCGTTGGGAAGAAATTCGGGGAGCGTGGCGTTTGATTTACCGTAGGCCCGAATCATGTTTCGGGCCAGTAGGGAATATAAACCCTCATGCCGCATTAAGGTGGGCGTTTCAGGGTCGAGATACAAACCTTTCAGTAAACCATCTTCTACAAAACCATCCACAAAAGCCTGATCACGACCAATGACGTGAATCATGGTTTCCCATTCAGATTTTTCCACCCGCCGCAAAGCTGGTGGTTGATGGTCTCCAACCAGGATGACCACGCTATTGGAATCGATATCCTGTAAAATAAATTGCGCCATCACATCCAGGCCATAGATCTGGGTTTGCCAGTAGCGACTGGGCAGTGCATCTTTCAAGCGCCCGAAAAAGCGTTGTTGAAACTGGTCATACTCACTGGCATCGGGGTCAGGCTGCGGAAAGCCGTATGGATCTTGTTTGACAGTATCAAGTGCCCGCCAATCTTCTGTGATAGAAGGTGGCGGAAACCAGGGAGTATGGGTGGCCATGGTGATGAAAAAAAGAAATTCTGGTCCCTCTGGACGGGGAATGTCTTCCAGAAAATAATTCATCGCATACTGATCCGGCACACCGCCAAAGTAGTCGAAATGAAAGCCTTTGTAGGGAAAATCACCGTGTAAAATCCAGCGATCAAAGGCGAAAAAGCGTTTCGCGATTTCCAGTTCATTGTCAATGTTGGTGGTACTGTCTCCCAGGGTATGCATGCGAAAAGAGCTGTAGCCCTGTTGGTTGAGATACCGGATCAGATGGGGATAGGCATAATGATTTTGGATCAGATCATAGTATTGCAGATGATCATCAATCCGAATGCCGGTCATGGCTGAGGAAAAGCTTAACCAGGATTTCCCGCCCAGGATTGGTGGACGGGAAAAAGCCGAAGCAGTGTGCCAGCCATTGGCATTCAAAGTAGAATCCACTGCCTGAATCTTATTTTTGTAGCGATCTGCGAAATACGGTCGGGTCGATAGAATTTTCCCGTAGGACTCCAGGAAGATCAGATACACATTGGGTTTCTTTTCCAGATTATGCTGAAAAATGGCCTGATACTTATCAAGTTGTGGTAGTTCTGCGATATGCTCCCCGGATCGTGGCACCAGACTTTTACCCATCTGATAACTGATACTTTGCAATTTCAGGCTTTCATGCAGGTTTTGAAAAGGGGATTGCTTGAGAAAAAGCAAAAGGCTCCCAAGCCCAAACACCAATACAGGGATCATGTCAAGCCCTTTCACCCGAACGCTCAACAATGCATCGGAAAGACGAACGCTCAACCATCCCAGCAGAAGAATCCCCAGGATCGCAGCTCCAGCCAGCAAAGCATAGTATTGTCCCCCCCGAATAAACTGTCCCACAAAAAGAGGCAAGACTTCCCAGGCCAGGACAAGGTCATTGATCAGGTTGGGATGATCACCATAGAGTTGGGCATTGATCAGATAATAGGCTTGATAGGCGGTCCAGAGCACCAGCAAAATGGTCGTAATTGCCACCAATACCCAGCGCAGATATTTATTCGGACGGATTAGCAGCAGGAGAGAAGACCACCAGATCCAGTCGGTTGACCAGCGAAAGCCCGTTTCGCTTTCTTCACCCAGGAACAGGCCGGGCAGTGCCAGTAGCACAAAAACAAACAGCCAGCCGCAGGCCGCCAGAATATATGAACCGATTCCTTTAGCCTCTGTCATCTTTCGCTTCGTATCACGGTTTCGTAAAAACTTCTCCCAAAAGAATACAACAGCAAAATCGCTGATGTCATGAGCATAAACTGACTGATGCCAGCCGGCAGCAGAAGGGGCGCGATCAAACTGATCATCAGGACCACAGCAATGATTTTTCCCAGCATTGTCCCTTTCTCTACACGTTTGGGCGGAAACACAATCAGCAGCAATTCATAGCCATATTTGATCCAACCCAAGAGCAATACCCAGGCAGGTGCCAGTTCTTTTTGAAACAACAGCAGGCTCATTCCCATCACAAAGAAAGCATCGGTCTCCATGTCAAAAATGCCACCGAAACGGGAAGACAGTTGATATTTCCGGGCTAAATAGCCATCCAGGCCATCAAGTGCCAGCACGAGAATCGCTCCAATGGCAATACCCCAATCTGGCAAATAGGGATGCAGAAACAATACGGTCAACAAGCCTAACAGACGAAACGCCGTCACCTGATTGGCGGGACCGCCGAGTAAGCCTTTGGGTTTCCAGACATCCTGAAACAGCAAGAAATAGGCCCCAAAAGACACCACGGCAAAGACATCCAGCGCAGCCGTCCAGTCAATCAGGAGGGCCAGAATACTGCCAGCCAGAATCAGCCCTGCATGGTAGCGGGTCCAGTTTTGTATGCGCAGATTCAGGTCCATGGCACGGGATTGGGTTGAAATGCAAGAAATACTTCAGCGGCATCCTGCCAACACCATGCTTCCGGCGCGATTTCCTGGGCCCGATGGTACATCAATCGCATCTCAGTTGGAGCCGTGCAGAGCGTCAGAAATTGGCGCTGCAGAGCAGACAGCTTCACATATACCTGACCATAGCCCATACGTACCTGAGACCGGATATGACCACGATCCAGTGCAAGAATTGGCAAGCCTGCTTGTCTTGCTTCCTGTATGGCCATCCCAAAGCTTTCCATCTCACTGACTGACAAATAGAGATTGGCAGCTGCAAAGGCATCCGCCAGCTCATCACCACGCTTTTCACCCACAAGATGAATGCGCTCTGTCAGTAGAGGATGAGCAGCAAGGACCGCCTGACAAGCAGTCGCATATTCCTTATCCAACTCATGAGAGCCAACTACTTCAAGATGAAAGTCAGGGAGCACTGCCTCTTCTGCCAATGTCTCCAGAAACGGTAATAGGCCTTTATTTGGCAGCAAATTGGCGACCATCAGAGCACGAACCGGAAAAGCTTTCGCCTGCGGCTGAACACGCAATTCACTGGCAGGCAATACGACTTGAACCGGTGGTAGATCAGCAGGGCTTTGTCGTAGATATTCCTGGGTAAAGGGGCTGGTCAGCATTAAACGGTTAAAGCGTGCCAGCACTTGCGATTCGCGTGCCAGAGCTTCTTTTTGTGCCTCTCCATCCAGCAACATACTGGGTAGGTAGTGCAGTATCATCCCGACATTTCGATGCAGAGCAATACCATCAGGCAAGCTTTGACAGTCATCCAAAAATAAGGAATCTACCCAGTAAAAACAGGGATCATCGGTTTGAGATTGCATAACAAAGCGATCCCATCCAATGGGACGGGCTGGTCGGCCCATCTCTGACAAGGCTGCCATCAGGCGGGCGTTGTAGAGATTGCCGCCAGTGGGCAAATCCTTGATATCTGGGAGGACAAAATACATGTGCAGCGCTTTTCTCTTTTAGCCAACCATTCCTTCATATCCGGCCCATGCTACATGAGACTCACCCAGTGTAATCTTCAGTTTACCCTGAAAAGAGCCAGTGACGGCTTTGGCCATTTCCTCATGGATATAACGTGCCAAAAATTCAGTGGTGGTGAGTTTATTGGCAAATTGAGGCAGTTCGTCCAGATTCTGGTAGCGCAATGGTTCCAACACCGCTTTGAGCACATCATGCGCAATGGCAATGTCAATCACAATGTTGTTTTCGTCCAGATCAGATTTGAAAAAAGTTGCATCCACCACATAAGTAGCGCCGTGCATATTTTGGGCAGGGCCAAAAGCTTCACTCGGTAAAGAGTGAGCAATCATGATGTGGTCGCGGATGGTAACGTGAAACATGTTGAGAATGATGAAAAGGTTTTGGATAAATGTTAATAGCGGACCACCCAACTGAGGGCGTCTTGTTGTCTGTTCCGGATCTGATCGAATGTTTCCGGAAGATCTTGGAACAATATTTCGTGGGTTAGATGATGATCAAATGCAGGGTCGTTCAATAATTTGAAGACGATTTTTTTGCGTCGCAGGTAGTCCCAACGGCCACGTCGGTCGGTCGGTAGCTGCGAAACCTGGGAGGAAATGATCTGTTTGCGGTCATGGTGAAAACTGCTGCCTAGTTTCAGGGAAATAGCTTTTTCCCCATACCAGCTCAATTCGACAATTTTTCCTTCAAAACCCACCGCATCAATACACAGTTGTAAACCAGATTCATTGCCGGAACAATGAAAAGCACAGTCAAAATCGATTTCTGCTTCATGGATTTGCCAGCCCATTTCCCGGATCAGTTTCTGACGGGCAGGATCTTTTTCGGCGATGAATATGTCCAGTCCCGCAATGCCGGATAGAACGCGTGCCAGCAGTGAGCCAATGATCCCAAAGCCGACTACCAGGACTTTATCCCCAATCGAAACACCACTATCCCATACCGCATTCACGGCCGTTTCCACATTGCTGGCCAGGGTAGCCCTTCGGGCAGGCACTTTTGCCGGTACCTGAAACAAAACCGATTCCGGCACCCGAATCCGATCCTGATGCGGATGCAGCAAGTGAACCGTTTCGCCCACGCGGGGATGGCCTTCTTCCGCAATGCGTCCGACCAGAGAATAGCCATATTTGACTGGCAAGGCCAGACTCCCTCCCATGAAGGGTACCCCCATTTTCTCATAGCTACTGGCAGGTACATCCGCCATGGCCACCAGACGCTCGGTTCCGGTACTGATCAGGGAATAAAGAGATTCTACCAGCACTGTGCCGGCTTCTGCAGGGAGCAGCATTTCCTGGTCCAGGCTGCTGTGGCTGGCAGTCATGTGCCAAAGGGCTGTGGCCTCCAACTGCATCAATCCCGGTTGAGTTCTCCCACAAACATAAAGGTGTCGCCAACCGGCTGGAAATGAAACTGCCGGAAGCTGAAAGCATCCTGTACTTCCAGGATCTCTGGAAGGCTCACACCACTCACTCCGCTACCAAAAATGCGCGGGGACAAATGTAGTTGCAGGATGTCGATGGCTTTTTCACGCAAGAAGTTAGAGGTCGTTTCCGCGCCGCCTTCAATGTATACGGAATGAATCCCTTTTTCGTAGAGACAAGACAAGATATCATCGCAGGCGATTTGTCCATCTTCCATTGGCAAAGAAATGTATTCCAATTGCGGCTGGCTTTCGCGTTCAGGGCCGCCGAGGACCATCACCGGATCACTACAGCTGTTGACCAGAGAGGAAAAATCCCGGGCAGAACTGGAGATTACAATGCGCCGGGGATTTTCGCCGACCACTTTGCGGACCGTCAGAGAAGGCTGGTCGTATTGGAGCGTTCTGGTACCGATCAGGATACCATCACACAGCGCACGCATCCGGTGGGCATGTACCAGATTGGCCTCATTGCCGATCCACTTGGAGTCGCCGGTAATGGTCGCGATTTTCCCATCCAAAGACTGCGCAAAATGGGACACAGCTACCGCCCGACGATGCTTTCTGGCTTCAAATGCCAGAAGGCTGTATGGCAAATAATGCTCCATCAACCGAATCTCTTCATCCTTCAGGTTTTCACCTCTGATGACACGGGCGCTGAATGAATTTTGTCGCTTGACAACGGCAACCGCAGGATCAGAGATCGCCCGCGCCTGATCATTCAGTAAAATTTGTACCCGCCGATGACCGGACTGCGGCGGAAGAACCGCATCAAAGGCCACGGCTGGCTCCTTGCCGAAACGAAGTGTACAGTAATCTGCATCGCCGGGATGCGCATTTGCAGATTGAGTGAGATGTAGTAGTGCCTGCCAGAGAAGTTGCATAACAGTGTTGGTTAAAGGGCCGGAATCCGGGCGTAGACGTCCCCAGAGGGATCATCCGGTAAATATTGGGATAAAATGTGTTTGAGTTGGTCGCCTGACAACCACTTGTCAGACTGAAAATCAGCGGACTCCATGAAGGTCCAGTTGAATTCATACGGCCCCAGTTCCATCAACCTGTCAATGCAGGCCAGGGTACGATCCATGGTGAAACTGAGGTATTCGATGGAGAGGGCAGGGATTGGCTGAGACAAACCGC
>JBCBZF010000759.1:0-3686 GCA_039815525.1 Bacteroidota bacterium
CACAAAAAGTGCCGCCCTTCTGGCCAGGCGTGGACATATGGTCGATGCAAAGGCGATGACATTGGCCGATATTTTCCGATATGAACAGAGCCGCTTTGGCCAACCGAAGAATGGGCAAAAGATTGGATTCTGAAAGGGAAATGAGCGGAAGCATTTGGTGAAGGCCCGGAAATTGCTCAAATAAGCAGCATGATTACTGGTAAGACCCTGATTGAGAAAGGTTACCGTCCCGGAAAGTGGTTCAAAGCGGCCATTGCACACGCCAATGCCCATCAACTTTCCGGGGAGGCCCTGGATCAATATCTGGATGAGATGAGCCCCACCATCATTGACCCATTCTCTTCTCCCCTGGCCTGGTATAAAAATATTCGGGCGGAAAATGAGGCGGAAGAAGCCAATGTTGCCCAGGTTGAGGCGACAATGGAGGCTCTGATGACGACGCCTACTTTGGTGTCAGGCGCAGTGATGCCCGACGCCTGCCCAACTGGACCGGTGGGTCAAATTCCGGTAGGTGGCATCGTAGCGGCGAAAAACGCCATCCACCCCGCCATGCACAGTGCAGACATTTGCTGCTCAGTGATGATGACCAATCTGGGGATGATCGATCCAAAAGCGGTGCTTGATATGGCGCATCAAACCACCCATTTTGGCGGAGGCGGGCGAGATGATCTTTTTGAAATGCCTGCTGATCTATGGGACCGAATATTGGCAAATCCCTATCTCAACACTGAGCGCAGCCGCCAATTGGCGCGTAAGCATTTGGGCACCCAGGGAGACGGCAATCACTTTTTGTATGTCGGACGTTCTCGTAGCAGTGGGGAGACCATCATGGTTACGCACCACGGCAGCCGGGGCTTTGGTGCCAATCTCTATCGTACCGGGATGAAATTGGCTGAAAATTTCCGTCAGCAGATTTCACCCAAAACGCCCAGGAAGAATGCCTGGATTCCCTTTGATTCTGAAGAAGGGGCGAGCTACTGGGAGGCTTTGCAGATCATACGGGATTGGACCAAACTCAATCACCGCCTCATTCATGATACCACCGCATACAAACTGAAACATGATCCCATCGATCGTTTTTGGAATGAGCACAATTTTGTGTTTCAGGATGGTGAGCTTTTTTACCATGCCAAAGGTGCGACTCCTTTGGACGATAAATTTGTTCCGGATTCCCAGGAGGGCTTGCGCCTGATTCCACTCAATATGCGGGAGCCTGTCTTGATTGTCAAAGGCAAAACCACTGAGAGCAATCTGGGTTTTGCGCCGCATGGCGCGGGGCGCAATGTCAGCCGTAGTCAGCACAAACGAAGCAAAGCAGACCGTAGCCAGGAAGAGATTTTTGCTGAAGAAACGGAAGGAATTGATGTACGCTTTTTCTCCGGTAACATCGATATTTCTGAGCTGCCCAGTGCGTATAAAAATGCACAAACCGTCCAGAAGCAAATGAAAGAATTTCGCCTTGGCGAAGTAGTAGACGAAATTCTACCCTATGGTTGCATCATGGCGGGCGATTGGGAGAAAGATGCGCCCTGGCGGGTCAAAGCCCGTAAGAAACGGAAAGTAAAAGGGAAATAAGACCGTCCACAACTCATGGATAGATCGCCTGTGAAAAGGACGCTGTTGATGTCAGTTTTTTTATCGAAAGTAGCGACCAATATCCTGCAGATCGACCTTCACTTCTCCTTTATCAAAGAAAGTGTTTGCTGAAGGAGCATACATGGTTTGATAGCTGGTTTTCCCCTCAAAGACAGACTTAAGCTTGAAGCGAAACCGGCGCTGAAAATTACAGCCAAGATCCATTTCACATGAATTGGTATCACTGCCATTTCCGCTTGCGAGTGAGAGATTTTTTCTGTCACAGCGACTTTGATTCTGAGCCCCATAGTAGATATTGGTCCAGGTGCCAGTCCTGGTTCTTACCTCAGACTCCGCAAATAGAATGCTGATCTTTCTCCTGCTGCTGTTTTCTGCCTTGATGTTGATATCACAGCCCTGAACTTTGATGGGGAGAGTATAGATATGATGAGGTATATCTTCTGTAGGGGAATGTGATAAACAGAGAACTAACAGGAGGAGAGACAGGAGCTTCATGATATTGGCTTCATTGCTAGATGGGAAGAAGTGCTTTTTGATTGGTTCCGTTTCGGCCTCAAAACGTAACTTCGAAACACAGAAAGGTTCAGTTTGATGAAAGGGCTTAAAAAATCAGCGGTGATGGTGATTCTGCAGAGTGGAGATCAATTCCTTCTCCTGGAACGCCTGAAACCACCACATCAGGGGCTGTATGCACCTGTGGGCGGGAAAATCGATCCCTACGAGGATCCAAACCAGACTGCCATTCGCGAAACCAGAGAAGAAACTGGAATAGAACTGGAAGGTGTACGCTACCTGGGGAGTCTGATCGAACATGCACCGATTGACTACAACTGGCATTGCTTGATTTATACCGCAGAGATTCCCTGGCAGGAGCCACCGGCTTGTGATGAAGGCACATTGCGATGGGTGAGTCTGAATCAGTTGGATGCGGCCCCTTTGCCACCCACCGATCCTTGGATTTACCAATACATGCTTCGCCAACAAGTCTTCATGTTCAATGCTGCATTTGATGCGAATGGAGAAATGTTGTGGATGCGGGAAGAGATTGAGGGGATATTGTTGGGATAAAAAATGCCGCAGTTGATCCTCTCAACTGCGGCAATTGGTTGGCATTTCAGACCCGAAGAAAATTTTTACATATCAGGTAGAAAATCATCTCCGTTTTGAGAATTGAACTGAAATGACATCGGTAACAATCCACTACTTCTTCCATCCTGGCCGGGCGATTCTTCCGTGAGATTTTCACAAAGGCGCATGACCTTCAGAAAATTACTTTGGTTTCCATGGAGCCGCTGGTACAGGTTTTCAGGTAGTGTCTCGATCTGCCCCTGCTGAATCTTCTCCGCACAGTAGGCAATTTCAACTGCTGTGAAAGGTGCATACGTTTCTGACATAACACTAGATGAATGAGATGGGTAAAAATAAAAATGAACAATATGGTTGTTGAAAGGGGGAATGCAATGAGCAGCATATAAGAAACTGATTCCATTCTCCCTTCAGTTTAGTTCGCATTGATGTAGCAGGTTTTCGAAAAAATCATGTAAATAATTGCGCTCAAGCCGGCCGAACTGCTGCAGTCGGTCGGCTGGTATGTCAAAGACATACTGCAAAAACAGATCCCTTTTTCGATCAAACCACTTCCGGAGTGCCTCCGGATTTTGTGGTTTACGATCCTGATGTAAAGAGCCCATGATTCGGCTAAAAGTTTGAAACCGTTTATCCACATTGACGATTTCTGCCTGCACCCGGCTCAATGTAACCAGCTTTTCAGCCTGTCCAGGTGTACAGGCCGGAAACCATTTTTGAATTTTCTCTTTGCTGAGTGGCAAATGGTAACGTAAATGAAGCATCAAAATCATCTGGGCATAATCTCTTGGTTTCAATGATTTGATATATCGCTCAAATTTCAGCCGAAAATCATCCCCCAGTAAGGTTTCCAGGCGTTCCTTCATCAGAACCCATTCTACCTGAAATTCAGGATCAGATGAAAAATCAGGAAGCTGTATGATCCCTTCATCCAGACTGGTAATCTGTCCTTCTCTTCTTTGCCGACGATAGGACATATTCAAGTAGTTACGGCAGACTGTGAA
>JBCBZF010000941.1:0-2907 GCA_039815525.1 Bacteroidota bacterium
CGACAGTATTTTTCCGGTTCTTGATCTGCAATTGACCGATAAAAATGCCGCTCAGATCGAAAAAAAGCGGAAAGAGGCCCAATTAAATGGCGTCCTGATCACCGGTCCCGATTCATGGGTCAAAGGAAAAATTCTCCTCGATAATCAAAAAGTTCCCGTCAAATTACGCCTTAAAGGAGACTGGACCGACCATCTCAATGGCGAGAAAACTTCCTTTCGTATTCGGACGCGTTTACCGGAAACCTGGAATCGGATGCATACCTTTTCGATTCAGGATCCGTCAACCCGTTATTTTTTGCATGAGTGGGTTTTTCATCAAATGCTTTTGCAGGAAGATATCTTAACCACCCGTTATGATTTCTTACACCTGAAAAGTAACGGCCTGGCCAGAGGCATTTTTGCGTATGAGGAGCATTTTGAAAAAATCCTGGTGGAGCAGAAATCCCGTCGGGAAGGCCCCATCGTCAAATTCAATGAAGATGGTTTGTGGCACGCACGACGACGCAGTTACCAGCGTGGGCACGTAGTCGAAGTTGAAAATAACCTCAACGCCTATGCGGCTTCTGAAATTGAGGGCTTCAGCGAAGCTGCAACCGAAGCCATGCAATCCCAACTGGAACAGGCCCGCATTCTGATGGACCAGTTTCGGTTTGGGAAGAAAAAGGCTTCGGAGATTTTTGACATTGAAAAAACCGCCCGCTATTACGCCATCGTTGATCTGCACGAAGCCTACCACAATCTGATCTGGCACAACCTCCGCTACTACTTTAATCCCATTACGCTGCGCCTTGAACCAATCGGATTTGATGGTTTTACCGAAACGGGCGTCGCAGTGTACACCCATTTACCGTTGATTGGAGCGACACGGCCTGGGGCAAGCGATCAGTTTCAAGGCAACCTGCACGCCAATGTTTTTCAGGATCCGGTCATGGCCGCCGCCTATCTGAAAGCACTATACGAAATCACCGATCCTTTTTTCATTGAACACTTTTTCACCAATCATGAAAACGCGCTTGACCAAAGGGAAAAGCTGCTGCAAAGTGAATATGCAGATTATGCGTATAAAAGAGAGGACCTGCGCAAACGTGCCCGTAAGATTCGAACCCTGCTGAAACCCCTGGAAGGCAGCGCGCTGAAGATATTTACCCGTCAGAAAAATGGACAGCAGGCAGGATTTGCCTTGCACAATTATCATTTGCTGCCCCTGGAAGTGATTGGTTTTGGGACCAAAGCCAATGAAATGACGCAGCCACTGGCAGAACCACTTTTTCTCCTACCGCATGAGCGTGGGAAGCCACCGGTTTTTCAGGATCTGATTGGACCCGCTTCGGCGCGATACGTATTTTTTCGTTTGCCTGGTCTGGAAGAAACCTATACCATACCGATCTCTGCATCCCGTCCGGTTGAGACAGAGAGCCTGCGTCAAAAGCTATTCGCAAAATTCGATCTGTCTCAGTTTTCCTTCCTGAACATACAGGGAGACCGTATTTCGATTCCTGCCGGGACCTATCAACTGGATCAGGATTTGATCATTCCTGCGGGAAAAGAGCTTTGGATTGCGCCCGGAGTGGAGATTGATTTGGTAAAAAAAGCTGCTTTTCTCAGCCAGAGTCCGATCTATCTCGAAGGCACCGAAGAGGCACCGATTTATATTCATTCTTCTGATCAGACGGGAAATGGCTGGTCTGTTTTGCAGGCAACGAAAGTTTCTCGTCTGACCTATGTTCGCTTTGAAGATCTCAATACCCTGGTGCGTCCGGGTTGGACATTGACAGGTGCGGTGAATTTCTTCGAATCAGAAGTTGAGATTGACCATTGCGAATTTGTCAAGAATCATTGTGAAGACGGCCTCAACATTGTGCGTTCAACTTTCAGTCTGAATGCGTCTTTGATCAGCCAAACTTTTGCCGATGGCTTTGATGCCGATTTCTGTCAGGGGAGCATCCGCAATACCCGTTTTGTCCGAACGGGCAATGATGGGATGGATTTTTCTGGTAGCCGTATCACCGTTCACAGTTGTCGCATCGAACAAGCCGGAGACAAAGGCATCAGCGTGGGAGAAGAGGCAACAGTTACTATCAAGGAGGCAATCATTGATGGGGCGAATATCGGTGTGGCCAGCAAAGACTTGTCGGTTTTGCGGGTGAGTAAATTGTCTATGAAAAATTGTCGGATTGGGTTTTCAGCTTATCAGAAAAAGCCTGAATACGGTCCGGCTCAGATATATGTAGATGAAGCAACGATCGATCAAATCGGTTCCCTTCATCAGATAGAACGTGGTTCTTTGCTGCGTCTCGCCGGAGAAAAAGTGTCTGGTATATGATTATCAAACATCGCACATCCATCTGGCAATGGGCCGGCAGCCGGGTTTTCTGGTTGTTGGGGCTTGGGCTCATGGCGATGTTGAGTCTCTTATTTTGGCGCAATCTGCAACAAAATCTTCCGCCGGAAGATCTCCCTGCAGTCTTGAGCTGCGATGCGGAAAAAGTCGTGGACGAAATTCAGTTTGCTGCGACCGATGGTGTCCGTCTAAAAGGCGGCAATACCCAGGACGGCGAGAAGAGCCGAAGTGGCCGTTTTTCTTCCCGCCTCTCCCCTGAATCCAATTTTGGCATCAGCTACTTACAGGAAAATCTTCAGGCAGGCGACCGTTATGCGATTTCCATCTGGCGCTACAAAGAGCCGTATGTGGATGGAAAGTTGATCGTACAATTGGTGGGAAATAAGGAAAAGTACATTGCTGTTGATGTGCCTTCAGAGGTTGAGCCATCTGGTTGGGAAAAACTGGAAACGCAAATTCGGATTCCTTTTGACTACCAACATGGTGCCCTGAAAATATATCCTTATGGTGGCAGTCTGGGCAATGCCTGGTTTGATGACCTGCGGATTGAACGCTTTGCGCAGGAA
>JBCBZF010000087.1:0-11006 GCA_039815525.1 Bacteroidota bacterium
ATGAAACAGACGCGACGTTCCCGTTTACACAGTTAGGTCTTTAGACGAAGTTTCCGTCCCCTTGCGGGGAATGGGTGATGAAACACGTTAGGGGCTGCCAAACAACTGCTCCCAAAATCGATTGACCATCACCCGGGCGGTCAGAGGATTCTTTTTGCTTACCAACCACCGGGCCAGACTCAGACGGTTTTGGCTTGGTGCGGGCGCGAGTGTTGGCAAACTACCAGGGACCGATGCAGAGACCTTTTCACCTTTGACCAACCAATTTCCACGCTCAAATACATGGGTTGCCCGACTCTGTTTTCGATCCCGAAAAACCGGCGTTTTGATGGCTTGCCCTTGAAGTGCAATCAGCGAATCGCCCCAACGTTTTTCCGTTGGCAACAGTCGGAGATGATCAGCATAGGCCAGCCACATTTCTTCGAGCATGATGATGCCATCTGGTACTTTCCCGGTGGTGTTGACAACATGAAACACCAGATCATGCTGACCTTCGCTTTTTGACACATTGACGCTGATCCGATTGAATCGATTGCTGCCCGCCCATTCCGCAGATCGCAAACCATTGGTTGAACCAAAGCGATGGCTGCCAATCTTTTCCCCACCTAAGGAGTCGAGGTAGATATCGACTCGCGCATCTCCTCCCTGTGCAGAATAGGTAAAATCAATGTGATGTAAATCGGTCAATCCTATATCAAAGAGTCGAAAGCTGAAGACTTTATTTTTCTGTTCATTGACCTGATTACTCCAATTGCTCAGCTTGCCATCACCGTAAATAAGTATGTTGTCAAATTCATCGATGTGGAAGGGAATGATGCGTGGAAAAAGTGCGGCTTTCAATTGTTGGTCTGGCCGGAGCCCAGCTTTCAGTCGATGACGAGGGTTGATTTGCAATATGCGATCGGTTAGCTTTTGGATCTTCTCAAGCTGGTCTTTGGTATAACTTTCCACAAGCGGTAAGTCCGTATCTATGTCTCCGTCCAGACTTTGGTTGAAAAAGTCAAACAACTGATAGTATTCTTTTTGACGAAAAGGATCATAAGGATGCGAATGGCACTGCACACAAGACATGGTGAGGCCTTGCCAGACTTCAAAAGTGGTATTGACCCGGTCAAGGACAGCGGCGACTCGATATTCTTCATCATCCGTGCCTCCCTCCGTATTGGTCATCGTATTACGATGGAAGGCGGTGGCAATCAATTGGTTTTGGTCTGCCTCTGGCAGTAAATCTCCAGCCAACTGTTCGATGGTAAACTGATCAAAAGGCATATCATCATTGAACGCCCTGATAACCCAATCGCGATATTGCCAGATGGAGCGGTCCGGATCTTTTTCATAGCCTTTGGAATCTGCATAGCGGGCCAGGTCAAGCCAAAGTGCCGCCCATCTTTCCCCAAAATGGGGAGAGGCAAGTAGCCTATCCACCAGATTCAGGATGGCATTTTCTGAACTGTCCTGGGCAAAAGCCAGGGCCTGTTCATAGGGAAGCGGCACCCCCATCAAGTCCAGACTAAGGCGGCGGGCCAGGGTCAAGCGGTCCGCAGGAGGGTTGGGGGTGAGGCCGTTTTGTTCCAATTTAGCCAGGACAAATGGATCGATGGCACCTGTGCCCCATGCGGTCCTGTTTTTGGGAAGTGTCTGCGCCTTTGGTGCAATCAACGACCATTGTTCTTCCCATTCTGCTCCTTCCTCAATCCATTGCTCCAGAAGTTGAATATCAGATTCCGCCAGCGGTTCAGCATCCAGCGGCATGCGTTCTTCCGGATCATGATGCCGGATGCGGCGGATGATTTCGCTCTGGTCTGCTTGCCCGGCGACGATGGGAAGCTTACCGGATTCGCCCGCCTGCATCGCTTCTTCCTGAAAGAGGAGACTGAATTCCCCGAGTTGGCGCACCCCACCATGGCAACTGAGGCAGTTCTCATTGAGGATGGGACGAATGTCGCGATTGAAGGAGATGGTTTTTTCGCTGCGAAGGCAGCTTTGAGAAGTGGTCAGGACCATGCCTCCCAGGCATACCAGTATAGCCAGACTCCATTTCCAGCGAGTTTTGTAGCGATGGGGCATGTTACGTCCTTTGAAGAAAAGGTACGAAAAAATGATGGAAGAGGAGTCCGGTACAGCATGATCCTTTTACTCCACATTTTGCAAACAAGCCTTATTCCACCTCTTCATAAGAATTTCCAATCCTGATGTTGTCAAACCAGACTACGTTACGGGTCGTAAAGCCGGGGCCTCGATACAAACCAAGCTTTAGCACTTTTGGCTCGCAGTCGTAGCTGTTTTGGGCAAATACTTTCCCGTTTTCATCGTAAAAAGTGCCGACGGTGATGCGTTCGCCATTGAGCCAGGATTCAAAAAAGCCATCTTCTTCAATAGACCAACGCACGTGCCAGATCATTTGATTCCATTTCCCTTTTTCAATTTCTACACGAGTAATTTCAGTGGCGGGATCCTCAAGATTTCGGCGGTGAAATATGGCAATCCCATCCTGATCGCGTAATTCGTCTTCTCCATAATGAATGGCAATGGACGGACTGCCAGTACCCCGGTGGTGAAACTGACCAATGATCTGGAAAGACGTCTCCGAGTATTCATAGTCTTCCGGCACCATGAATTCCCAACTGTACCAAACCTCAGAATTGACTGGATACCGATCTCCGGTGCTTTCTTTCATGGCAATCTCTGCGCGATTTTTACCAGTTCCTTGATCTCCCTGGATAGCGATATCGCCTGGCTGGACCATCATCCGCAAAGCATACCCATTCCTTTCTGGCTTGTCCAGGATTTGGATGGAGCTATCAGTCGCTACCTGATAATTCCATTGATCATCTGGCAAGCCATCATCAAAATTACTGTTCAAGACGGGAATTGAATCGGTAAAGGTCTGCTCACAAGAGGTGATGACAGTTTCTTTACAGGCAGAAAAAATCAATAACAACAAGATGCAGAAGAGGCAGAAAAGTTTGAATGATTGCATGGATTATCAAGATCGGGGATTCTCCCTTTGCGGTCAAAGCAATTTTTTCTCTACTCTTTCCGCAACCATTTTCCTGCTTGATCCATCTGAGTAAGAAAAATATGCGCACCAAACTGACTCTCTTTTTCCTCGTCATCCTATCCCAAAGTGCCTGTGCTCAACCGCCGGTTGTGGATCTCTCTTGTGAGAATACCGAAGTAGACATGAGTCCTTTGCAGGAGATGGAAGGTGTTCTGGCCGGAGAAAACAATCATGGTATCCGTTCCATTTTACTTTGGAAGGATGATTGCATGGCCTATGAAAACTACTGGGGAAAGTACCATGCTCATTCGACCCACGATCTTCGGTCCGCCACCAAAAGCATCACCTCTTTGCTGGTCGGCATTGCCATCGAACAAGGCCATTTGAAACTGGATGATCCGGTTTTTCCCATTTTGCGCAGCCAATATCCTGAGCATAAACATACTTCTCCTGAAAAAGACGCCATCACAGTTCGCCATCTTCTGACCATGTCCTCTGGTTTGGCCTGCAATGACCGCGACAAAAAGAGTCCGGGTCAAGAGGATCGGATGTACAAAAAACGAGATTGGTTGCAACACTTTACGGATTTACCAATGGATGGCCTGGCCGGAGACAGCAGCATCTATTGTACTGGTGGGGTCGTCGCTCTGGGAAGATTGATTGAGGTCAAAAGCGGGATGAAGATCGATGCATTTGCGGAGCAATTTCTCTTTGGGCCCTTGGGAATCACCGACTACACCTGGGCCCGATTTGATGGAAAGGAAGGCTTTGATACCGGTGGACATATTGATTTTCGCCCCAGAGACATGATCAAGATTGGGCGTCTGGTTTTGCAAAAAGGAAAATGGGAAGGAAAACAAATCGTTTCTGAAGCCTGGATTCAGGAATCGACGGATCTGCAAACGCGGATTGATGGCGGTCGTCCCTATGGCTATCTCTGGTGGTTTGCAGGGGTAAAAAGTGATCAAAACACTTATAAGATGGTCTTTGCCTCCGGTAATGGCGGTCAGTACATTTTCATTATACCAGAATTAGATTGTGTCGTGGTCTTTACCGCTGGAAATTACAATTCTCCCAAAGCGGGCAGACCATTTGCTTTGCTCAACCAATATATCTTTCCGGCTTTGCCGGAGTTTTGAGGATGGCGAGCGCGAGGGAGGTATGCGGTTTTGGCACTATGCTATTTGAGCCGCCTATCCTAGGCCCCAGACGGAGGCATTGCCCCAGCCAAAAGAATTCAGCATATTGAATATGTGGCCTACTCTGACAACATATCGCGGCTTTCACGCCTGACAGCAATTTTGCTCAAGTTGCAAAGCCGTTCCTGGGTTCTGGTTCAGGATCTGGCGGATGAATTTGCGGTGAGTAGCCGGACGATTTATCGGGATTTGCAATCACTGGAACAAGCTGGTGTCCCAATTGCCTCTTTGGAAGGAAAAGGCTATGGATTGGTTGATGGCTACAATATTCCGCCGGTGATGTTCAGTGAAGCGGAAGCCAATGCACTGATTTTTGGCGAAAAACTCATCGACAAAACCAAAGACGATTCACTGATCACGGCCTTCAAAAAGGCCACCGATAAGATTCGGGCAGTTTTGCGAGACAATGAGAAGGAAAAGGTCGATTTTTTGGCGAAACGCACCATCATCGGCAAGAACTGGCAGAATGAGCGTACCAGCTCTTTTTTGTCAGACATTCAGCAAGCCCTGACCAATTTCAGGCGATTGCGGATTGACTATCTGAAGGAAGGAGATACAGAATGCAGTCAACGAGAAATTGAACCATTTGCCATTTATCACAATACTTCTGAAAACTGGGTCGTAATTGCCTGGTGCCGCAAACGTGAGGATTTTCGCAATTTCCGAATTGATCGTATTGAGGACCTGAAAGATGCAGGGGAGCATTTTTCTCCACATAAAATGACACTGGATGAGTATGTGGAGATTCAGCGAAAAAAACATTTTAATCAGCCTTTGACATAGGGTTGTCGCAGCCGCTGATTTTTTTTGAGAAAAGAATTCAATGATGCATTCAACCAATTATTACAACACCTTTATCGAAATCGCTGAAGACAGCCCGGCAAGTCAGGGAGAAATGCCACCGGTCAAAGGCGAAAAGCGTTCTGTGGCCAATCTACAATTTGATATGCTCTATGAGCATCCGTATGAATACACCTCAGATGAAGTACTTTTCACGGTTTTCGCCCAGCGAAAAGGGTTCTCCAAACGTGAGTGGGATGCAGAAAGGGAAGCTTATTTCGCTAAAGGACAGCCTTGCTTTCGGGCCTCCCCTTTGACCAAACGTTATGGCTGGGGTATCCATGCGAATGCAGAAGGAAAGATTGCCATGTTTGGTTCTGAAACGGAGGCGTATCAAGATTTTCTTCAGGACGAATCAGTCAAAAAGGTAAAGGCCATGCGTTCAAAGCGGAAATAAGGCGGATTGCGTATCTTTCCTACATGAAGCACAGCTTATTTCTTTTCTGTCTATTGGCCACTTTGACCGTCCATGCTCAGGAAGATCGCGAAGGCCTGTTAAAACAGGCACGGATCTGGGTCGACACACTTACATCGGACTTCATGGCTGGCCGTGGTTATGTCGAAGCAGGACACAAAAAAGCCGCCGATTTTCTGACGAAAAACTTCCAGCAGTTCGGGTTAAAACCCGTCCCAGGCCATCCTTTCCATCAAGGCTTCCGGATTCCCATGAATCGCATCACCGATGCGACGCTTTCCTTGAACGGCACAGAAGTAGCAGTTGGCAAAAGCTTCATCGTCTACCGCTACAGCGCTTCCGGTTCCGCCGAAGGCAAGGTCGTCAACCTCAAATATGGGTTAAAACCCAAAGCCTCCGTTCGCGGCAAAATTGTCCTCATCCGCAATGGCTGGCCGCCGTCCATCGCCAACGACAGCGACAAACGCGCCAAGTACAAAGACCTTGCCCGAATTGACCAGCGGATTGCAGCTATTCTGCCATTTAAGCCACTGGCAGTCATTGTGATCCAACCCAAGCTCACCATGGCTTTTGCCCGGGAACAATTACCAATACCGGTGATCGAAATCCTCAGCTCGGATGCACCGCGGAACATCAAAACGGCCAGGCTTTCGGTTACAGCAAAGCTGGAACGGGTGCCCAGCCAAAATGTCATTGGGTGGATTGAGGGAACCGAAGCAGCAGATACAGCCATTGTCATTTGCGGACATTATGATCACCTCGGCAAACTGAGCAGTGCGATTTTCCCGGGCGCCAATGACAATGCTTCAGGTACGACCATGCTGCTGTCCATGGCACGGTATTTTGCCCAACATCCACTCAAATATTCCATCATGGTGATTGCCTTTGGCGGGGAAGAAACCGGACTGGTTGGCTCCCGTTATTATGTCGAAGAGGAACCCTGGGTCCCCCTGGACCAGATAAAATTCCTCCTCAATCTTGATTTGATGGGCAATGGCATCGATGGCATCATGGCAGTGGGCGGAAAAGATTTTCCAGACCGCCACCGGCAATTGGTCGATCTCAATACGGAGATAGAGGCGGTTCCCAAAGTCAAGTCGCGCAAAAATGCGCCCAACAGTGATCATTACTTTTTCCTCGCCAATGGTGTTGAAGGCTTTTTTATCTACACCCTGGGCGGACCTCCTCATTATCATGATGTCAATGATACCGCGGACAATCTCGTGTTGAGTAAATATGTCGAAGTGCGTCAGCTGTTGATCCGATTTTTGGAAAAAATCTAAAAAAGCTTCCTCCTAAGATGACCTCCTGCGTGTTTTGTCATCATAAGACAAATCTACCCGGGATGAAAAGCTTCGTTCTCAGTTTACTGGTCGCATTTGGTCTTTGCTCACTGCTGGTTGCAACGATCTGCTGGGAACAGACTGGATTGGAAGAAGATGAGCTAATTCTACGGTCTGGCTTTCTGGCTGAAAGACCGGTGATGATCACCAACCAGAAGGGAGAAACCATTGCCTTACGAGTAGAAATGCGGGGATATGAGCACCCTTTACAATTAGACAGTCGCCAGCTGTCCCAGTCCAGAGAACAGCTTTCGCATTTGAAAAGGGGAGATGAGGTTTTGTTTCACGAAAAACATCCCGATGATCGCAACTGGTCAGACCATTTCGTCTTTCGCCAGACCCACCCCATTTATAGTTTTGCCAGTTTGAAAGGGAGCTATCTCCCTCCTTCAGAAGGCATCAGGGCCACTCATTCTTCTATTCTTATCCTTTCGACCATCTTTTTTGGCCTGCTTGGGGTTACGTTTCTGTTGCTTTTTCTACAGAAAATCGGCTGGGCACAAACGGATTGAGCCTTCGCATGTATCCTTTGATTGCGTGTTTAGCAGATTAGGTTGCTCAATAACAGCATGTCGAAAGAAGAGAGGATACAACAGCGCGTATGTGCTGGTATCTTCCATGTCAGGAAGCATACAACAAAGACCAATATCCTAGCCGACTCATTACATTTTCCTCTCATTTAACGCTGCCGAAAAGAAGCGCCAATCCTTTTTCACCAAAATGGGAAAATGGGTTAATGGTTTTGGGGGGAAGTGCTCAGACAATTTGAACCGGTTTTACGCATGGATCGATTTTCAGGATGAATCATTCTGTTTCGCAGACATATTTCCCGTTTTGACAGATTCGGTTGCGACGAAGGCTCAGGGAAAGCGTCTTTTCAGCAAATAGATATTCTCCAATGAAAGCCATTGTTTTTACCCAATACGGTCCTCCTACTAAAGTTATGCGCTTGGCCGAAGTAGAGCGTCCTGTCCCTAAAGCAGATGAGGTGTTGATCCACGTTCGCGCTGCAGCAGTCAATGATTGGGATTGGGAAATGGTTCGGGGCCGCCAATGGATCATGCGTTTGCTGATCGGCCTGCGCAAACCAAAGATCAGGATTCCAGGGGTAGATGTAGCTGGAGAAGTCATTGAAGTAGGGGAAAACGTCCGTCGATTCAAGCCTGGTGATGCCGTATATGGTGATTTATCTGAAAATGGCTTTGGAGGATTCGCCGAATATGTTTGTGCAAAAGAAAACGCCCTGGTACATAAGCCGGGCAATATGTCCTTTGAACAGGCAGCCGCCATTCCACATGCCGCCATACTGGCCGTTCAGGGGCTATTCCACCAACGTCAGATTCAGCCAGGTCAAAAAGTCCTGATCAACGGAGCCGGAGGAGGCGTCGGGACCTTTGCCATTCAATTGATCCGGGAGCTTGGGGCGGACCTCACTGCGGTGGACAGCGCTGACAAACTTCCATTGCTCCGGCAAATGGGGTATCAGCATGTAATCGATTATCAGCAGGAAGATTTTACCTGTAATGGGCAGCAGTACGATTTGATTTTGGATACCAAAACCAATCGATCCCCTTTTGCTTATGCACGGTCGCTCAAGCAGGGAGGCACTTACGCCACCGTCGGTGGCAGCATTCCCCGTCTCCTGTCTATCCTCATGACAAGCCCGATCATTTCTTTATTCCAGAAAAAGAAACTGCGGATCGTGTCTCTCAAACCCAATCGGGATCTCCAGCTCATCAATCAGCTTTTTGAGCAAGGCAAGATTCGGCCGGTGATCGACGGGCCATACAGTCTGAAGGAGATTCCAGAATTGATTCAGTATTTTGGAGCCGGCAAGCACACAGGAAAAGTGGTGATCCGCATCTAGCATCAGTTTTCCTGTCTATTCTGAACATATGTCCATCTTATCCAAGGCGCAGGAAGAAGCCTTTCTCAATCTATCTGGCAAACACTTTGATGGCAAAAGCTATCAGGTAAAGATCAGAACCGAATTTCCTTACAACAATCGGGAATGGCAGTACTCTCCCTGGTTATTCTCATGGGTGATTGAGTCGGAATCCGGTTATCTGATCTGCGAATTGGTTCATCGCATGACCAACAATCGGATTCATGGTTGGGACCGGGAGGGGAATGAATTGCCAGCTGAGATTTCACACCGGCATTTTCAACCTCATATATGATCGCCGGAGGCCAAGATTTTATCAGGTTAACCGATGCTCTCTTTTATTGAATCCCGCATTTATGCCGACAGGAGTTTGCGTTCCAGATTGGGAATGGAGCTGATCAGCTCACGTAAATCCTGGATTTCCTCACTGGTCAAATCCCGCTTCGGAATGAGATTGGCCAGCGCTTTGCTTTGGAACAGCAGAAACATCTCTTTGGTTTCCTCCACCTTCATGTATTTGTCCCAATCCATGCGGCTTTCAAAATGAGGGCCCGTCATCTCCACTTGCTCATCGGTGAAGGTGTAGAGAATCTCGCCCTGCAAACTGGGATTGTTCTTAAAATTCCGGCGGGACATCATCGGAATAAAGATGAAGAAAAGGCTTACAAACACGACCATGGGAATCATGACCTGGAAGGGAAAATCCTTGGTTCCCGTTTCACTGAACAGCCACTGGCCCAGAATAAACATCATCAGGGCCGCAAATACGATGCCCATAATGCGCAGAAGTTTGTTCTGCTTCAGTACATGGGCTGAAAACTTCTGTAGATCTTCTGCCTGCAATCTGGTACGGATAAGCATGGCTTGGTTTTATGTTCGTAGAGTAGAAAATGCTATTCCTTCAACAGACCATAAGTGGTCCCATCCTGGTATGTCAATTGGAGCAAGCCAATTTCTTTGCTATACACCACATTGTCAATTTCATTTTGACTGGCTTGAATGGGAGCTGTTCGAATCCTGACGACATCCGTATACATTTTGCCATTTACCTCTATAAAGTTCAGACACTCCTGAAGATTGCTACAGGCATATTCACTGGTCTGACTTTGGGTATAAATGTCGAAGCCATAGCCGATTTCATTGTTGTCGAGGGGCGAAAAAACGGAAAAGAAAATCTGGTTTTCAGCCCGCTCAATCAACTCTAAATTGGCAAATCTCGGGTAGGTCGCATTGTCCTGATCAATCAGGGTATACTCAATCACCTCTTCCCGGAAAGAGACCTCACAGCCAGCGCACAGTGAGATATCCTCAATCTTGCTGCTGATCTCGATTCCAACATAAACGGTGTCCCCTTTATCACTGGCAAAGACAAATTCCATGTCGTCAGTGTAGGGAATCATCTCAGTCAGGTAGGCGGGAACCAAAGTGGGCTCAATTTCATTTTTTCCGCAAGAGAACAGGAAGAAAATACCGGTCAGGATGAAGAGTGTTTTTTTCATGTGTAGCTGTTTATGGTTTACAACGAAACTGGAAAGAAAATTGTGTTTTTCCAATACAATAGAGAGGGATCGATCATCAGATTTGACAAGGAACTACCTCTATTTCTCAATGATCACATTGTAAAATGATTCCCCATTCGGCAACACTTCGTGTTCCTCCCATACCATTTTAAAGCCAATTTCAGTCAGCAAGGTCTGGTAGGTTTCTGGATCAAAATGCGACCAATACATTTCGACACCGTGCCAATCCTCTTTGATCTCCATTGCCTTGTCCTCACTGCCCAATACCAGATAAGCGCGCCCACCTTTTTTTAGCCAATATTTTAGGTTCTGAAACAAGGTGGCTTGCTTCTCCCGGGGAACATGAATTATGGCGAAAGTGCTGAGGATGAGGTCAAAATGGTTTTCAGGAAAAGACAGTTGGCACATATCTGCCACGAAGAATGCGCCATTGGGCACTTCCTTTCTCGCAATCTCAATCATTTTCTCAGAAATATCCACGCCGGTCACCGCAAAACCTTTGTCTGCAAAGCATTTGGTAACAGGTATACCACTTCCGCAGCCGAGGTCCAGCATCTTTCCTTCTGCAGGCAAATGATCAGACAGGGCATCAAAATATTGACGATTGATGGCTTGCTTGGTGAGTCTACGCGCATGATAATCCGCGCTGATCTGGTTGTATCCAGATCGGATGATGTCGTTCTCCATGGTTTGCAGTCTTGTTTCGGAGATACGACAGCCCGACTCAAAAAGTTATTCAGCCTTTTTCTTGCGGCGGTTTTTGCGATAATACGGACGGCGGCGTTTGTTGCGATTATCCGAAC
>JBCBZF010001049.1:0-2557 GCA_039815525.1 Bacteroidota bacterium
ACATTGGCTTCGATGCGCTCAAAGCGCTGGGTAAACTGCTGAAAGTTATTGACCGCACCATTACTGGCGGTCTGAGTTTCAAGGAGATAATACTGGGTTTGTCCAATTACCAGCGAAGCCGCCCGGCCATTGAGCATGGAGAGGACTGGTTGCATCCGCACTTTTACATTGCCACGGGTTTCCTGGGCGCGAAGTTGCAAATAGAAATTGCTACGAAGCATCCCCAGATTACTCAGCACTGGTGAGCCGCCCAGAATCGTATTAATGGCTGCGCCATTGAGTGTATAGTCAATGCCCGGCAGTACATCCTGATTGCCACTGGTAGAATCCCCTGCCTGTCGCAGACCCGCATTCACCCCAGTAGAAAGCAAACGTTCTTTATTCACTTCCACTACTACCATCTCCACTTTGACCATCGGGACCGGCTGATCAATTTCTTCTAAGAAAAAAGCGACTTCATCTACCCGATCAGTTGGCCCACGCAAAATGATCCGATTCAGTTCTGGATATTCAATGATCTCTACCTCCCCCGCTTTTGTTCGTAAGATCTCTGGCGGAATGGAAGCGTCGGTACTGACATAGGAAATATTCTGCTGAAAGCCGGTATTCCCAGTAAAGCGTGGGTCGTTGAAGTTGTTCTGATTGTTCCGAAACTCAGGGTTCTGGCGAGGGGTAGTGCGGGGATTGGTATTCACATTGGTTCGTCCCAAACTACCTTGGCCGCCACCTTCTACACCCGGTATCAGGTCAATTGCCTGAAAGGTAGGACGATATTTCATTTTGACGATTCGGGTACTACGCAGGCCTTCCAGATCTTTGGATCCAATCAAATAGAGCGATTCATCTTGTTTGTAGGTATAGTCGGTCCCTTGAAATAAATAGCGCAGTGCATCTTCCAGACGGGTAATATCCGCATTCATGGTGATGACACCACTAAGTTGTTCGTAGAGCAAATAATCAACCCCTGTTTCAGCAAAAATCTGTTCTACCAGAGCTTGCAAATCTGCATTGCGGGCTTCGATGCTGATATAGTTGTTGTCTGCATCTGCAAAGGCTTCTACCATAAAGTCGGTCCCACCTTGTGGTCTGGTGGGACGATCATCAGCAGGCTGAAAACGCTCAATCGCCTGCACCACATAATATCCCTTGCGTCTGGGTTGAATAGAAAAGCCATTGGCGATGAAGAGCGCTTCCAAAGCTGTGTCAACATCGGTTGGCGGTAAAAAGAGACTGAGCATCCCTTCGGTACCGGGTTTGGTGATGATTTTACGGCCCGTTAGCTCTGATACTTTGCGGATCACCGCCAAAAGTGAATCATTGCGCAGATCAAGGGAGAGTTTTCCATCGGTGTAACTGATATTGACAAACTTCGGCCCGATGGATTCTTCCGCAACACCCTCTGAAATCCAGGGAACAAACTGGATGATCGAGCCAGTGATCTTTAGATCATAGTTAAAGCGATCACAGACGAAGGCAAAAACTGATTTGACCGGCTCATTGACCAGATTGCTGGTCATGGTTTGAGTTGGAGTGTCTTCAATGTAGACATTGACCCGGTGTCGAAGTCCTATGGCCCTGACATATTCAGACAAAGGAACATCTCTTAATGAGACGGTGGTCAACTCATCAAGTCCTTCGACTTTTATTGCCAAAGAGTCTAATGTCTCTGTGATTTTTGCAAGCCGATTATCGGCCTGCGAAAAGCAAAATGTTGATTGTACAATCAGTGCCCAGAGAAGGAAGTATTTCATGGGGTTGTGATGTGCTTGTAGAAAAAGAAAAGTACAAAATAGCGGCTAGAAATCCCAGTTTTGGGGCATCAATTATATCTACACAACTCCTACTCTCGTCCCCAGTCTAGTTCATGAAACAGCATAAATCAGCTACAATGGAAAAAACATTGAACAATGAAAGCAACAACTTTTACCGTCGTCATTGGAAGGATTACCGCCGATGCCACGAACCTGAAAAAAGAAGATGAAAAACCATTATTTAAAACTCAGCTAGCAGTAACCTTCGAAGGTTTAGCTGATGATGTGCAAAGCACTTTTTGGTATGATATTTTGATTAACTCTGAAAAGTTAGCAGCAGTTCTCAAAAAAGGAACTGCTCTCATGGTCAAAGGGCAGGTAATTCCAAGTATCTATCAAGATCGGGTTAGTTACAGCTTTCGCAATGCAAACATCACCTTGCTTGAGCCTCCGTCAAACTAACTTGATACGGCCGAAGATAGCTGAATCTACAAACAGAACAACCTCCGGTCTGAAATGAATAGGCCGGATTTTTTTTACAAAAAGAGGCTGCCCATATCAAAACAGCCTCGCATTCATTAAAATAGGAGCAATTGCCCACCCGGACCTTCAATTGATTTCCCCGGGGGAATGTCTTGATCATTGGACTCACTATGTAGCCTGTTGACCAGAAATGATAAGCAGTCTTGTTCATTCAGATGCTCAATGCCGATTCCCATCAGTGGATGCCAAATCCGGTAACCAAAGCGCATTTCCATGCTCAGGGAATTGCCGCAAATTAATACGCCACGCATGCCGTGAAAGAA
>JBCBZF010000453.1:0-5595 GCA_039815525.1 Bacteroidota bacterium
CGTGAAGATTCTGGAACAAAAAGAAGCACCCAATACCACTGGCAATCAACTGGGTAATCTTCGTTTCCAGCAGATGCAACAGGCTTATGTCGCTTCCTGGCAAGGAAAAGATGTGGTTCCCGATGACAAACTCGCCTTTGTATTGCCACAAACGGCGGATGACTATCAGATCTTTGTGGAGCAACGCAAGGGAGAGACGTTTTTCTATCTCAATTTTAACCCCAGTCTCTATCGTCAGGACAAAAATCTACCTGACCGAATCTGCCTGCTGTGGGATGTGTCGCGTTCGGGTAAAAACCGTGATCTGGACAAAGAGTTGGCTTTGCTGGGCCAGTATTTTGACAAAATTGGTAAGCTTCAGATTGAACTGGTGCCCTTCCACATCCAGGCTGAAGCCAGCCAGGTTTTTGACATCCGAAATGGAGAATGGTCTGAGCTAAGACAAAGACTCGAAAGCATACAATACGATGGCGGCACGCAGTTGGGCAATCTGGATTTGTCTCGCTATCGCTGTGATGAATTCATTTTGTCAACCGATGGCTTGTCGACACTGGGCTCCCAGAATCTAGAGCGCAGCAATACGCCCATGATGGTGCTCAATTCAAACCCATCAGCAGACCATGCATTTCTGCGTTACATCGCCCAGCAAAACAATGGCCAGTACATCAATGCTTTCCGTCTCTCTCCTGAGCAAGCAGAGATTCAGATGGGTAGCCTTCCCTATCGTTTTCTGGGGGCCAAAACCAATGCGCGGGAAATCTATCCTTCCATTGCCACAGATGTGAGTGGAAGCTTTGGCCTTGCCGGGAAAATGGGGCGCAGTCCGATGAAGATGACACTCGAATTTGGCTTTGGCAGTGAAGTAGTGCATTCGGTTGAGGTGCAAATTCCAGAAGCCCATACGAAAGCAGCGGATGGAATGGTCTCAAAGCTCTGGGCGCAGAAGAAGCTGGCCGAGTTGGATTTGCAAGCCGATTGGAAGCGCTTTGAAATCGTGGACTTGGGACTGGAATTTGGGATTGTGAGTCGCTTTACCTCCCTCATCGTGCTGGATCGGGTGGAAGATTATGTAGAAAACGAAATCGTGCCCCCAGCCGAATTACAGAAAGAGTATGAAGAGTTATTGGCCCAAAAACAGGAGAATGAACGCATTTCCTTTGCCAGCCATCTTGATCAGGTCGCTGAAAACTTTTTCCTCCGCAAAGAATGGTGGCAAAAGGACTTTGAGATTCCGGATGGCATGTTTGTCGACAAAGACACCCGGAAAAATGCTGATCGAGATGACGCTGGTACGTATGAAGCAGCGCCCACTCAGGAGTCTGATATCAGCGCATTGGAAGGGCAGGTAGCTGGGGATGCAGAAGACAGTTGGGATGAAGTAGCCGAAGAGACAGTCGAAGAAGCGCCCCCCTCGCCCAGAATGGCAAAAGCAGACGAAAAGAGGAAGCAGTCCCAAACAGGCAGCGGAGACGGCGGCAGAATGGAGCTCAATACCTGGAATCCAGAAGCTCCATATCTGGATGCCATCAAACAGGAAGCTAGCCGGGATCGTTATGCGGCCTATTTGCGCTTAGCGGAAGAAAATGCGTCTACGCCTGCCTTTTTCCTTGACCTGGCCCATTTCTTTTATCAGGAAAAGGATCTGCAAACTGCCCTGCGTATTCTCTCCAATCTGGCCGAATTGGAATTGGAGAATCATGAACTGCTACGGGTTTTGGCCCATAAGCTAGAAGAAGAGAATGAGATCAATTTGGCCATCTCAGTGTACCGACAAGTGGTAGAAATCCGCGAAGAAGAGCCACAATCCTATCGTGATCTCGCGCTGGCATTGGCAAAAGCTGGACAATATCAGGAAGCAGTAGCGTTGATGTATAAAGTCGTTTCCACAAAATGGGATACCCGCTTTCCGCAAATCAGTACCCTGGCGGCCCAGGAGATGAACAGCCTGATTGCCCGTTCGGGTAAGGCACTGAAGCTCGATTTCATCGACAAACGCGTGATGGCCAAGTTGCCAACCGATATCCGGGTGGTTTTGAACTGGGATACTGACGCAGTAGACATGGACTTGTGGGTGATTGATCCCAGAGGGGAAAAATGCTATTACGCCCACCGGGAGACGGAGATCGGCGGTTGGATGTCCAATGATTTTACGGGTGGCTATGGACCGGAGGAGTTTCTGATCAAAAACGCCATGCCCGGCAAATACACCGTGCAGGTAAACTATTATGGCTCAAGCCAAACCCGTCTGGCTGGCCCGACCCATATTCATGTACAAATGATCACTGGCTATGGTACTGCGAAAGCCAAACAGCAAGAGGTGAGCATGCGTCTGGCCCAGGAGAAAGGCGTCATTGACGTCGGTAGCTTTGAATTTGCGGAGTAAAAAATATGGGCCTTTGCAATATCTTGCAAAGGCCCATTCATATTTTTGGCAGTCTTTTATTTCACCCGAAGGATTTGCTGTTTGTGATTCACACCGGCCCCGCTGATGTGCAGGGTGTACACACCAGTTGGCAAAGAACCTGCGCCAAATTCGATTTGATGACCACCAACAGGCAGCGCGGCGTCATGAATACTTTGGACGCTACGCCCCTGGAGATCCGTCAACCAGACACGCAGCCGCCCAGCCTGCGCCAGTTGCACATCAATTTGTAGCTGCTGGCGGAAAGGATTGGGATACACAGCCAGCCGTTGATCACTGAGCAGGATAAAAGCTACATTGGTGTAAGAAAAGCTCCCGTCCAGGTCGATCTGACGGATCCGATAGTAATTTGGTCCAAACTGTGGATTCAGGTCTGTATAGCTATATGAAGCAGCCTGGCCCTTAGCAGGAACAGTGGCCAGACGTTCAAAATTGAGTTGATCAAAGGAACGCTCCACCTCAAATTCCTGGTTGAATCTTTCCTGTAAAGTAGACCAATCCAGACGTACGCTGCCATCTGACTGCAAAGTGGCAAAGAAGTCAGCCCATTCGACGGGAAGGGTATTTGCATTGCCGGGGTTGCCACCGGCAATAATGCTGAAATCATTGGTGATGTCGTCGGTGTCTACGTCGGCTAAGGTACGTTCCATGCTGGAACCGGGTGGTGTGGTGAGGTTGTTGCTGGTAGATGGCCAGGTTTGGGCTCCGTAGGTAACCACATCAATGATGGTTTGCCGATCATCTAACAATATGACCTGATCGCCACTATTGGCCAGGGCAAAATTAAAGGGGTTGGAAGTACCATTGAACCAATTGGCAAAGTCAAGCACTCCAATAATGCCTGGCAAGCCACCGTCATTGATAGCGGCCTCAGGTGGAAAACCGTAGGTGGTGTTAAACTCGCCAGCATCATTGGCAAAAAGAAAAAGAGCGCCCGAATTGATGTTTCCGGCCAATAATTGTACCGCACCTTCATTGTTGTTATTCGGATCAATGTCTTCTTCATCGGTAAGCACAAAGCCCGTCAGATCAATGCTTTGGCTGGTCAAATTGTACAACTCTACATATTCATTTCCGGGTTCGGTACCCGTTGGGTCGTACATTACTTCACTGATCAGAACCGGTGGCACCACGCTGCCCAATGCGTCGAAATACAAATCAAAATAATAGTTCTGGGCACCATCTGTCACCTCATCAAAGGTGTTGAGGATTGCACCAGGATCGCCCCCATAATTGGTGAGTGCGTCAAGTGCATCAGATTGGCCAAAACTATCCCAGGTATTGTTCGACAAATCAGAACGGAAAGCAGCCAGGGAAAACCGCATCGGCGTACTGGCTGGATCAGTGATCCCCAGATCACTCCAGGGGACAGAGAACTCAATGATTTCATTGGCATCACTGATTGCGGCAGTACCAACATTCGATTGAGAAGCAAAATTAGTGGTCCAGACCAGCAGATCGGTGCCAAATTGACTGAAACGGGTAATGATCAGCCTCTCCCAATAGGCTTCGGCATCTACGCCGGTATCTGCAAATCCGCCGAAATCAGCGGTCCCTGAGTTTGTGGCTTTGTCGGTATCAAGTGCGAGCTGAATCATCGGGGTCCCATCTCCATTGGTCTGGTTGATGTCATTCATTCGCACCATCACGTAGAGGTTACTGGCATCGCCAGTGATACGGACTTCTTCTATGTCAACCCGGGTATCGCGGGCTGGCGAAGTAAAATCATTGCGTTCGTCGGCGGTACGGTCAGTCCAGATAAATTGCCCATTTCCAGCGCCATCTCTGGCGATATGAGCGATATTGGTCTGACCCACTGCGTTGAGCGAGGTCCAGTCAGCATCACTGCCATCAACAGTGATGCCCTGTGCGAAAGCGCTGCAGCACATAGCCGTCAGCGCAAGTAGAAGACTTGCGAAGCGTAGAGTAAGTAGAGACATAGGTGTAGTTCATTTGATGGAGAAATTACACATTCCATCAATGCCCACCAATTGTTTTGACCTACGGAAAATACTGAATTCGGTGCGTCAAACGCGCCATTGGTTCTCCAGGGAAGTCTGAATCTGCTCTAGTTGCAGTTCTTCAAGGTCCAGGTGGGTTGTTCCTCTGGTGCGTTCAATTTTGATAACGTGATCCAGTAATTGCCGAAAAGAGCCACTAAACTGAACCATGTCGAGGTATAGTGGGAGAACGACTTTTAGGTCTGGATCCAATCGGGACGCATGCACCTGAACCAGCCAGAGCCAATCATAAAAGGCTTTGTTATGACTGGGGAGGTCAGCAATTTTTTCCCGGAAATTACCAGTACGGCTGGCCTCTTCCATGAATTCAGCCAAGACGGTTTCATCGATTGGTATACGTCTGAGCGCATTGTAGGCGTCAAGAATGGCATCAAGATTGGCTGCTTCCAATTCAGAACGGTCCTCGGCCCGCTCTTTTCGTACTTCTTCAAACTCATCAATCAGCGCATCGACATCATGCTTCCCCATGCCGATCATGCCCGCAAATTTGACACAAAGCGCGTATTCAGTTTCTTCTATTTTCCCATCAATGATCATCATATAAACCAGATTCTTGAGGGAATAAAATTTTTCATCCTCTGAATCAGGGATGACAAAATCGAGATTCTGATGGTTTTGGCTGATTTCATCTACATCTCTTTGCCCCAATCCCAGGTTCTCGGCTACCTGAAAAAGCAGTTTTTCTTCATCTGCATCTACATAGCCATCTGCCATCGCGATGAGATAAAAATTCTGAAAAATGCCAATATGTCTCTCTCTTTCCTTTTCCTTTTCAACATAAAAAGCAACCACCTCATCTACATAAGCAGGAGGAATGTCCATTCTTTGGGCAAGCTTTCGGGCCCCTTCATACTCTCTGGCATCTAATTTGCCATCATGAACCATCATCAGAATGACCATCCGCAATTCAAGATAGCGTTCACCCTCTGTCTCTGGTATGATAAAGTCCAATTCTGCTGCCTGATTGATGATCGGCTGGATATCAGCCTGCGTCAGGCCCATGCTATTGGCAGCTTCATCCAGGAGAGCATGTTCTTTTTCATGCCAGTGCCCGTCAGCGGCCGCGATGACACATAGATTTTGAAAGGTTGCCAGGTGCTTTTCCTTATCGCTCATGATCTTTTCGGGGAGAATATTTTCGCCAAATATAAC